>NZ_RZSL01000291.1:0-7698 GCF_003997355.1 Mesorhizobium sp. M1E.F.Ca.ET.041.01.1.1
TGCCGTGAAAAGTGAACGGACTTGGGTTGTTGGCGGTGATGCGCAGCACGTCGGGCGCAACCGTGACCGCCTGGCCATAGGCCGGATCGAAGCGTGTGTCGAATTCAAGCGCCATGCCGGGCTCCGCTGCGACGCGGCAAAATGATTGCCGCCTGATACGGAAGCCAATATAGGAAAATTAAAGCCAGCAAATCAGCCAACACGGGGAAGACCATGGCAACTGCAACCACGATGCGTCCGCTTGTTTCTCTCGCTCTGCCCGACCAGGGCGCTGCGCGGCTGGCGGCGCAGCTCTTTCTGGCGCTTGCCGGAACCCTCCTGCTGACGCTCTCGGCCAAGACCAAGGTCGTTCTCGGCCCGGTTGACATCTCGTTGCAGACGCTTGCCGTCCTGCTAATCGCCGCCGCCTTCGGCATGCGCCTTGCCGTCGCGACGCTCATTCTTTACCTCGCCGAAGGCGCGTTTGGTTTGCCCGTTTTCCAGGGCACGCCTGAAAAGGGCGTCGGCATCGCCTATATGCTGGGCTCCACCGGCGGCTATCTAGCCGGCTTCGTGGTGATGGCCGCGATCGCCGGCTGGGCTGCCGATCGCGGCTGGGACCGCCATCCGTTCAAGCTCTTCGTCGCCATGCTTACCGCCGAGGTGGTCATGATGGCGATGGGTTTCGCCTGGCTGGCGGCCCTGATCGGGCCGGAAAAGTCGTGGCAGTTCGGCGTCATGCCGTTTATCGCAGGCGACCTGATCAAGGTGGCTTTAGCCGCCAGCCTGGTGCCGGCCGTCTGGGCGTTGCTGCCAAAGCGGCCCTGAGAAATCCGTTTGAACAGAGCCAAAAAAGCCGGCGCTCACCCGCCGGCTCTTTTTTGTTAGGACGGTGTCGACACTTCGGTGTCTGCTATCCGACCGAACCCGGCGCGGCGGCTGTGCGCTGGTTCAGGCGGAGATTGACAAGCCACTGGGGCGCGTTGTTCGATGCTCCACGCCATCACGCTGTCGCAGGTTATGTAACCTGATGTCGGTTTGCCTGACTTGCGCCGAGTTCGGAAAGGATGGCAGAGGGTGACTTTGAAGTTTGGTACCAGTGGACTGCGCGGCCTCGTCAGCGAGCTTCGAGGACCGCCGGCATTCACCTACACGGCCGCGTTCGTGCGCTTGCTCCAGGGACGGGGCTCGTTGAAAGCAGGCTCGAAGGTTTATGTGGGACGCGATCTCCGCACTTCCAGTCCCGAGATCGCGAAGCTTGTTCATGCGGCGATCGCCGAGGCCGGCCTGATGCCGGTCGATTGCGGAGCGTTGCCTACGCCCGCACTCGCGCTTTACGCCTACGGCGAGAATGCACCGGCGATAATGGTCACCGGCAGCCACATTCCAGACGACAGAAACGGGCTCAAATTCTACCGGGCGGATGGCGAGATCGACAAGCGCGATGAGGGCGACATTGTCGAAATCCAGGCGGGCATCAAGGACACGGTCCCGTCGCTGCCGCCGGTTGAACCGGCGCGGTTGGGCACCGAGCCGTCCCGCCGCTATGCCGAAAGGTTTCTTGGTTTCTTCGAGAAGGGCAGCCTTTCCGGTCTGCGCGTCGGCGTCTACCAGCATTCGTCCGTGGCGAGAGACATCATCGTCGACATTCTTCGCGGGCTTGGGGCCGAAACGATCCCTCTGGGCAGGGCCGAACATTTCATTCCAGTCGATACCGAAGCGCTCAGGCGGGAGGATGTGGCGCTTCTCAAGGCCTGGGCGGCGGCAGAGCGGTTCGATGCGATCGTGTCCACCGATGGCGATGGCGACAGGCCGCTCGTGGCGGATAACAGCGGCATTTTCGTGCGCGGCGATCTGGTAGGCGCGATCACCGCGCATTTCCTGGGCGCCGACTGCGTCGTCACACCGGTCAGTTCCAATTCAGCTTTGGAACGTTGCGGGTATTTCGCAAGGGTCCTTCGCACGCGCGTGGGCTCGCCCTACGTCATTGAAGGTATCGGCACGGCTCTCGCCGAGGGCGCAAGATGTGTCGTGGGGTTCGAGGCCAATGGCGGCGTACTCCTGGGTTCGGCTGTCGAGAAGGATGGGCGCACCCTCCCGGCCTTGCTGACCAGGGATTCGCTATTGCCAATCCTTTGCGCGCTTTCAGCGATTGCGAGCACCGGCCGACCGCTCGCCGAGATCGCGGCCGGCTTTCGCTTTCTTGTCGGGGCAAGCGGTCGGCTTGAAGGAGTGCCGACCGAGAACAGCGCGTCCTTTCTCGGCAGATTGGCAGCCGATGCACCCTATGCCGACAGGATCTTCGCGGTTCTCGGGGGCGTCGCGAATATCGACAACCATGATGGTGTGCGTATCACCGCCCGCAACGGAGAAGTTGTGCACTTCCGCGCGTCAGGCAATGCACCCGAATTGCGTTGCTATGTCGAAGCAAAAGCGGAAACCCGCGCGGACGAATTGCTCGGCTGGGGCCTCGCTCTCGGCCGAACTCAAATCTTGGAAAGTTGAAGTTTGATCAACATCGTTCCTGTCATCATAAGCGGCGGCGTCGGCTCCCGGCTCTGGCCGATTTCGCGCGCGTTGCATCCGAAGCCCTTTATCCCGCTGCCGGAGGGTGGGACGCTCATTCGCAAGACCTACGCCCGCGCCGTGGATATCGAAGGCGTCGATCATGTTGTGACGGTCACCAACCGCGACCTGTTGTTTCTCACGGCCGATGAACATGCGGAGGTGACCGCCCCAGGCGTGAAGAACACGTTCCTGCTGGAGCCGTTCGGCCGCGATACCGCGGCCGCGGTTGCGCTCGCGGCACTGCATGTCGCGCGCGAGACCCTGGACGCCATTCTCGTCGTGCTCCCCGCGGATCATCTGATATTGGATCAGGCCGGCTTCCGCGCGAGCGTGGCGAGGGCGGCGACGCTTGCGGCTTCAGGCCAGATCGTCACGTTCGGGGTGAAGCCCGATCGCCCTGAAACAGGCTTTGGCTATATCGAGGTCGAGGGCGACAGGGTCCTTCGGTTCGTGGAAAAGCCGAATGCGGCGACAGCCGCCCAATTTATCGCCAGCGGCCGTTTCTTCTGGAACTCGGGCATTTTCTGTTTCGCGGCCCGCTCGATGATCGAAGCCATGCAGGACCTTTGTCCGGACGTCTTGTCCAGTGCGCGCGCGGCCCTCGACAAAGGCAGGACCAGCGACGCCATGGATCGGCTCACCGTCGAGGTGGACAGGGATAGCTTCGCGGCCGTTCCCGCCGTTTCCATCGACTATGCAGTGATGGAGAAGGCAAGGAACGTGGGGTTCGTGCCTTGCGGTTTCGATTGGTCGGACATCGGCTCATGGACCGTGCTGTCGGAGCTTGTTTCGGCCGACGACAAGGGCAACCGGGCCACCGGCGAAGCAATTCTGCACGATGCGGCGAACTGCTACGTGCACAGCGAAGACCGGTTGGTTGGCGTTGTCGGCGTTTCGGATCTTTTGATCGTGGACACGCCGGATGCGCTTCTGGTCGCCCACAAGGACAAGGCGCAGGAGGTGAAGGACCTCTACAACCGCCTCAAGGCGGATGGGCACGAGACGGCGACAGTGCATCGCACCGTACATCGCCCGTGGGGCACCTATACCGTCCTGGAGGAGGGGCATCGCTTCAAAATCAAGAGGATCGAGGTCAAGCCGAACGCCCGCCTCAGTCTTCAGGCACATCATCACCGTTCCGAGCACTGGGTTGTGGTGAGCGGAACCGCGAAGGTCGTCAATGGCGAGAGCGAAATCCTGCTCACGACCAACCAGTCGACTTACATCCCCTGCGGCCACAAGCATCGCCTGGAAAATCCGGGTATTCTTCCGCTCGTCATGATCGAAGTGCAAAGCGGGGAATATCTCGGCGAAGATGACATTGTACGCTTCGACGACGTTTATGCTCGGGCCTGATTGCTGACTGGGCCCGCAGGGCCGAGAAATCATCTGATATATTCAGATATATAGAGAGCATTGATGACAAAGACAGCATTGATAACCGGCATCACCGGGCAGGACGGCGCCTATCTGGCGGAGCTCCTGCTCGCCAAGGGTTACGAGGTCCACGGGCTTGCACGGCGCTCGAGCACCGCCGACGTCAACACCACGCGCCTGAAATGGCTGGGCATCGAGAAGGACGTCCGGATCGTCGACGGAAATCTGACGGACCTGTCCGGCCTGGCGCGCACGATGCGCGACATAAGGCCGGACGAAGTCTACAACCTTGCCGCTCAATCCTTCGTCAAGTCCTCATGGCAGCAGCCGATCCTGACGGGCAACGTCACCGGCATGGGCGTGACCAACGTGCTCGAGGCGCTGCGCCTGGAAATCCCCGGTGCGCGTTTCTATCAGGCCTCGTCGTCGGAAATGTACGGTCTTATCCGGGAGCCGATGCAGTCGGAGGCCACGCCCTTCTACCCGCGCTCCCCTTATGCGGTCGCGAAGCTCTATGGCCACTGGATCACCGTCAATTATCGCGAGAGCTTCGGCCTGCATGCATCGAGCGGCATCCTGTTCAATCACGAATCGCCGCTTCGCGGTATCGAGTTCGTGACCCGCAAGGTCACCGACGCGGTCGCGCGCATCAAGAGAGGCATGGCCACGGAATTGCGGCTCGGCAACATCGATGCCAAGCGCGACTGGGGCCATTCGAGGGATTATGTCCGCGCCATGTGGCTGATGTTGCAGCAGGACCAGCCGGACAACTATGTCGTCGCCACCGGCAGGACGACGACCGTGCGTGACATGTGCCGGATTGCGTTCGAGCATGTGGGGCTGAAGATGGACGACCACCTTGTGATCGATCCCGATCTGTTCAGGCCGGCGGAAGTCGAAGTGCTGCTGGGAAATCCGGCCAAAGCCAAGGCCAAGCTAGGATGGGAGGCGGCGATCTCGTTGGAAGAGATGATCCGCGAAATGGTCGATGCCGACCTCGAACGTCATGCCAACCCGCCGAGACGCTGGTGATAGGAAAGGCCTTTTTGCCAACATGATCGGTACGTTGAAGCATCGCATCCTGGTAACCGGAGCCAGCGGGTTTGTCGGCACGGCCTTGTTGCAGTTGCTGGAGCGGGAGCATGCTGGCTGCGAGGTGTTCGTGCTCGGTCACGGCGAAGGGCGGCGAAACCCGATCGATCTGCGGGACCGGGAGGCGGTCGATGACGCCGTCCGCGAAATCCAACCCACAGCGCTTGTCCATTTGGCTGCGGTCGCCGCGCCTTCCGATGCACGCAACGAGCCGCGGCATGCCTGGGACGTCAATGTGACGGGCACGATGAATCTGGCCGAATCCGTGATGCGCCATGCTCCGAAGGCCAGGTTCGTCTATGTTGGCAGTTCGGAAGTTTACGGGGCCTCTTTCCAGAGCGCGACTGGTCCTGTGACGGAAAACACGCCGCTCCGGCCGGTGAACGTCTACGGTGCCACCAAAGCCGCCGCAGACCTTATGATCGGGCAAATGTCCTACGATGGCCTGCGTGCCATTCGCTTTCGCCCGTTCAATCACACTGGCCCTGGCCAGTCCGACACCTATGTGGTCTCCGATTTCGCACGTCAGGTCGCCGAAATCCTATCGGGCAAGCGCGAGCCAGTCATTCATGTCGGAAATCTGGACGCCAAGCGCGACTTTCTCGACGTTCGCGACGTCGTGCATGCCTATGCGACCGCCGCGATCCAGGCCTCTGAGACCGGACCTGACTGCGTCTATAACATCGCGTCCGGACGACCTGATAGAATTCGAGTTATCCTGGATGCGCTCATTGCACAGTCGGGCATCGACATCGAAGTGCGTGCGGACCCGGAAAGGTTTCGACCGAACGAGATACCCGTCGCCTGCGGTGATGCATCAAAGGCACGCGAAAGGCTGAACTGGGCACCTTTGGTGCCCTTCGAGCAAACAATAGCCGACGTTTTAGGATATTGGCGTCGGATATGCAGCGGATGATAGCAACAGCGTCGAAATCAAAACCGACAATTGACAAGCCAGGGCATGAAACCTAAGCACGGGCAACTTGACGTCGAGGCGGGGGCCGCGGTAGTTCAAGGAGAGCTTGTTGAAAGGAATTGTCCTTGCGGGCGGCAGCGGAACACGTCTCTATCCGCTAACATTAGCTGTATCTAAGCAAATCCTGCCGATCTACGACAAGCCGATGATCTATTACCCGCTGAGCGTGCTGATGCTCGCGGGAATCCGCCAGATCCTGGTCATTTCGACTCCGCGCGACTTGCCCGTCTTCCGGGAGTTGCTGGGCGATGGTTCCGAATTCGGGCTGGAGCTCTCCTATGCCGAGCAGCCGCAGCCCAACGGCCTCGCCGAGGCTTTCATCATCGGCCGCGACTTCATCGGCAAGGACAATGTGTCGATGATTCTCGGCGACAACATCTATTTCGGCGAAGGCCTGTCGCAGCTCTGTCGCACCGCGGCGGTATGTGAAAGCGGCGCCTCGGTATTCGCCTACCATGTCGACGATCCGGAGCGTTACGGCGTGGTCTCGTTCGACAAGGCCACCGGCAGGGCTTTGACGATCGAGGAGAAGCCTCAGAAGCCGAAGTCGAACTGGGCCGTCACTGGTCTCTATTTCTACGACAACGACGTCGTCGATATCGCCTCGACGATCCGTCCCTCGGCGCGCGGCGAGCTCGAGATCACAGCGGTCAACAACGTCTATCTCGAACGCGGGCAATTGCAGGTGCATCAGCTTGGCCGCGGCTATGCCTGGCTCGACACCGGCACGCATGACAGCCTGCATGAAGCGGCCTCCTTCGTGCGCACGATCGAGCATCGCCAGGGCATCAAGGTCGCCTGCCCGGAGGAGATCGCGTTAGAGCAGGGCTGGCTCGGCGCCGAAAAGGTTCTGGAACGCGCGGCGCGCCTGGGCAAGAATGAGTATGCTGCCTATCTGCGCAAGCGCGTTGCCGATCTGACGGAGGAACGAGGTGCTTGAGGTCAGGCCGCTCGGCCTCGACGGCGTGCTGGAGATCGTGCCGAAGCGGCACGGCGACGCACGCGGTTCTTTCAGCGAGACCTGGAATGCCGCGCGTTTCGCCGAGGCCGGCATCGATCTCGTCTTCGTGCAGGACAACCATTCCTACTCAGCCGCGGCCGGCGTGCTGCGCGGCCTGCACTACCAGCTTGCGCCGCGCGCCCAGGACAAGCTGCTGCGCGTTATCCGGGGCGGCGTGTTCGATGTAGCGGTAGACATCCGCCGCTCCTCGCCGAGTTTCGGCAAATGGGTGGCGCTGGAGGTGTCAGCTGAGAAGGGCAACCAGATCCTAGTGCCGAAGGGGTTCGCGCACGGCTTCGTCACGCTCGTGCCGGATACCGAGGTGCTGTATAAGGTGACCGACACCTACTCGCCCGAGCATGACCGGTCGATCCGTTTCGACGATCCGACAATCGGCATTGAATGGCCGGCGGTTGCGGGCGGCTTCCAGCTTTCGGACAAGGATCGCAAGGCGCCATTGCTTGGCATGGCCGAGGTGTTTGCATGAGGAGAGACGGCGGCATGAATTTCCTGATCACTGGTGGTGCCGGCTTCATCGGCTCTGCCGTCTGCCGGCATCTGTGCGCCAACCCGGCCTACCGCGTCACCAATCTCGATAAGCTCACCTATGCCGGCAACCTCGCTTCGCTCAGGCCGATCGAGAACGCGCACAACTACCGTTTCGAGCAGGCCGACATCTGCGACGAGCGGGCGGTGCTGGAGATAC
>NZ_RZSL01000292.1:0-7695 GCF_003997355.1 Mesorhizobium sp. M1E.F.Ca.ET.041.01.1.1
GGCGCAGCGTCGTAGAGGTCGAGCCAGGCATTGACCTCGGCGCGCTCGATGGCACGGCTCAGATCGCGCGAGACCTCCTCGATCGAAATTTCGGGAATGTGGGTTTCCGGTGGCACGACGGGCTGCAGTTCCCAGAGGGCGGCGGTCGACATGGTAGTCCTCCTCCGATTTACCTTACAGCGTAAGATTAGCGAATGATAATATGGAAGGGCCCGTTGTCAAGCAGGATTAGCGGCACCTTACAAATCCGTGAGTTGGATTCCTGGTATCGCGCGGTTAAGGCTGTCCTTGAGGGGCTTTGCCAATGACGATTCACTTTGTTCTGGGGAAAGGATCGGGATGACCGACGTCTGCACGCAGGGACTGGATACCGGCTTTGTCGGCCTGGGTTACGCCAAGGTGGCGTTTCTCGGCATCGTTCAAGGCATCACCGAACTGCTGCCGATCTCGTCGACGGCGCATATGCGCGTCGTGCCTGCAGTGCTCGGCTGGCAGGATCCCGGCTCGGCCTTCTCGGCCGCCATGCAGCTTGCGGCATTGGCTGCGGTCGTCAGCTACTTCTGGAGCGATGTCCGGGATGTCACGCTGGGTTCGCTGTCGGCGATCGTCCGCCGCGATTTCGGCGACCGGTATTTCCGCCTGGCGATCAGTATCGTGCTGGCGACCATTCCGATCGTCATCGCCGGCCTAGCGCTTTCAGGCGTTCTCAACGCCTGCAATTCGCCGCTGCGGAGCCTGAGCGTCATCGGCTTGGCCTGCATCGTCATGGCGATCCTGCTCGCGCTTTCCGAGATCTACGCCAAGCACAAGCTCACGCTCAACCAGGCTTCGATACTCGACGCGCTGCTTGTCGGCGTCGCCCAGGTCGGTGCCTTGATCCCCGGCGTTTCGCGTTCGGGATCGACGCTGACAGCCGCGCTGGGTTTGGGTTTCGCCCGGCCGGAGGCGGCGCGCCTCTCTTTCCTGCTCGGTCTGCCGGCGATCGCGCTCGCCGGGCTCAAGGAGCTTTGGGAACTGCACAAGATCCACCTCGGCGCCTATGGCTGGTCGGTCCTGGCCGTCGGCCTCGTCGTCGCCTCGATCTCGGCCTTCTTCGCCATATGGGGGCTGATGCGCGTGCTCGAGCGCTTTTCCGCCTGGCCCTTTGTCATCTATCGCGGCCTGCTCGGCGTCGTGCTGCTGATCGGCGTCGCCGTCGGTTGGTTGACTTAGAGCCGTTCACCGAATCCGCTATACCGGCACCTGAACCTTCGCTTCGGGTGTGCTGATGGATCTTGCGACGCTGCTGCAATCGGTGCCCTTGCTGGCTACGCTGGTGAAAGCGGCGCTGCCGGCCGCAGTCGGCGCGGGCATGGGTCTTGGCCAATGGCTGGCGGCGCTGCCGCCTTGCCGCAACATGACCTTCGAAACAGCCAGCTATCTGATCTGCGAGGCCGATCCAAAACACTATTCGATCGAATTGTTCTGGAGGGACCCGGGCGGCAAGCTCTACCAGTCGCTGCACAATCTTCGAAGCGCCCAACAGGCTGCGGGGCGCACCATGCTCTTCGGCATCAATGCCGGCATGTACCATCCCGATCTCGCGCCGGTTGGGCTCTACGTCGAGCGAGGGCAGCAGATCACCTCGGCGAAGATCGGATCGGGCACCGGCAATTTCTCGATGCAGCCGAACGGCATCTTCTATCTCAGCGGCAACAAGGCCGGCGTTCGCGCGACGAAGGATTATCTGAAGCGTCCGCCGCGGGTGGATTACGCAACCCAGTCCGGGCCGATGCTGGTCATCGACGGCAAGCTGCATCCGAAATTCCAGGCCGACAGCCCCTCGCGAAAAATCCGCGACGGCGTCGGCGTGCGCGCCGACGGCGTCGCCGTCTTCGCGATCTCGGATGACGTCGTGACCTTCCATGAATTCGCCCGGCTGTTCCGCGACAAGCTCGGCTGCCCGAACGCGCTGTTCCTCGACGGCTCGATATCGAGCCTCTATGCGCCGGCAATAGGCCGCAACGACGATTTCTGGAATCTCGGACCGATGATCGGCGTGTTCAGGCGCTAGCCGAGAACCGCGTCCGACGCCGGCCGCGAATCGCCCGGCCGGACCAAAAGTAAATTTTGATTCAAACTTTGTTGGTAATTTCTCATTAGGAATGGGGCTTCCGGCGGCGCTGCTCCTGCCCTCGGTCTGTTTTGTTTTGCGTACAGGTCAAGATGCGGATTTTTGGCGTCGTCAGTTTCGTGCTCGCATCGCTTGGCCTTGCCGGCTGTTCCTCGACGGCGGGCGTCGATGCCTTGCAGATACCGTCCAGCGAGACGACGAGTTCGGTTGTCAGACCCAGCGCGCCTGTGATCAAGGTCGTCAGGACGGCCGAAACGGAGACAACCGTCGAGACCATGTCGATGTCCGGCGCCGCGCGTATGAGGCCGCCGGCGCCGGTGCTTGACGCGGACAATGCGCGAACCGACGACGAGACTTCGCGTCCTGACGATGAGAATTCGCCTCCCTTCGGCCTGGCCGAGGAAGAGACGGTGGCGTTTCCCGCGCAGGACCTGCCGGACAGCGTCGAGCCGCCGGTCCAGGAGGCGGCGCTCGTCTCGCCGCCGAAGCGGCTGTCGCGCGCGGCACCCGCCATGCTGGCGAGCCCGGTCACCCGCTATGCTTTCCGCGATGCCAAGCCGATCAATTTCGGCCGCTCCTCGCCTCGTCATCTCGCCGTTCACGGCGTCGACGTCTCGCGCTGGCAGGGCAACATCAATTGGCAGAAGCTTCGCGCGCAGGGCGCCAACTTCGCCTACATCAAGGCGACCGACGGCGGCGACCATCTCGATCCGATGTTCATGAAGAACTGGCGCAATGCCGACGCCGCCGGGCTGAAGCGCGGCGCCTATCATTTCTTCTACTGGTGCCGCACCGCCGGCGAGCAGGCCGACTGGTTCATCCGCAACGTGCCGAGGGTCGAAGGCGCGCTGCCGCCCGTCATCGACGTCGAGTGGAACGGTGAGTCCTCCTGCAGGCGCAGGCCTTCGCGTGAAACGGTGCTGGAGAAGATGCAGGTGTTCATGGACAAGCTGGAGCGCTATTACGGCCAGCGGCCCATCATCTATACCAGCCCTGATTTCTATCGCGACAATCTGCGCGGCGCCTTCCCGGATTATCCGTTCTGGCTGCGCGCGGTCGCCGCGCACCCGACAAAGGTCTATCCCGGCCGCAAGTGGCTGTTCTGGCAGTATTCCGGCTCCGGCCTGTCACGCGGAGTGAGCGGCCGCATCGACCTCAACGTCTTTCACGGCGACGAGCGGCAGTGGCGCAACTGGCTGGACGGCGGGCAGATGGTCGCCGACGCGGATTGATCCGCTTTCGAACCTCTGTGCACGCGGTCGCGGCCGCGATTCTGCGTATGTCGCGTAGGCCAGCACGCCCATGAAGATCGCGAAATAGGCCAGGACGACGGCGAGGACGATCAGGGTCTCGGTGGGCACATCCAGTCTCCTTGAATAAACAGCCAAGGAGACTGCGGGAAGAGCCGCGATGCGTTGACCTGGATCAAGCGATTTGCCGTTTTATTTGGCGGCAATTTCAGCATTTCGCTAACCACCCGCTCACCCTGTCCCTTAGCGGTGCGGCAACCGCCTTGCGGTAACGTATCCGTGATCGGGTTTTGGAGGGGTCGATGCGCAGTCCAGTCGTGGCAATCGTTTTCGCAGCCGCTGTCGGCTACGGGTTCTTCAACACGCCCGGCCACAGCAACAAGCCGATCGCCATCCCTGAGGCCGCGCCCGGCGCCTCGCCGACGGCGCCGCGTCCGGTGAAGGAAAACGTCGTCGCCTACTATACCGGCGACAAGGCGATGCAGAACGCCAAGGCCAAGGGCCATTCGACGCTGCCGCGCTTCCATGCGCTGATGGCGGCCGGCACACCGGGCACCTACACGGTGAAATTCCCGCTGACCCAGAACGGCGCCACCGAGCATATCTGGCTGCAGCTTGTGGGTTACAGCGGCGGCCACTTCGTCGGCCTGCTCGCCGACAAGCCGGTCAACGGCAACCAGTACAAGATGGGCGACCGCATGACGGTGGCCGAGGCGGACGTCGAGCACTGGATGATCCGCAACGGCGGCGACGTCTATGGCGGCTACACGGTCCGCCAGGCGCTCGCCGACATGCCGAAGGAAAAGGCCGCGAAATACGGGATCACGTTCAAGGATTGAGCGTGAACCTCGAGGTGTCGCTCAGACGGTGACAAGATCCGTGTGGCCAAAGCCCTTCGAGTAATCGAGCACGGAAATCACCGAAGGCACCACGCGGAAGATGCGCACCTCGTCCGGCGTCGGCATTGGGCCGGGCAGGGAGGCTTGCGGCGGATATTTCATCGGCAGCATCCGCAGAACCTTCTCGGCCTCGGCCTTGTCGGTGACCGGCTGCGCGCGCGCCGCCATGGAAAGCCCGGTAATCTCCATCACTTGCGGCGCGTCGTGGTCGATGGTCAGGGACACGCGATCGTCCCGCGCGATGTTCGCCGCCTTCTGGCTGTCCAGACCGCAGAGGAAGTAGAGGGTGAGGCCTTCGTTGACGTAGCCGACCGTCGTGGCCTGCGGCCAGCCGTCCGGCCTCAGCGTTGCAACCGTCATGACGCGGTGCTGATCCAAGAGCGTCTGGATCTTGTTTTTGATCTCCTTGTCCATCTTCGCCTCCAAAATTAATTCTGAAGGCGGTCATAGTACGCATCATGGATAGCTTGGCTTTGACGTGCATCAACGCATGAGCGGCAACGCGCCCCTGGCGGCGATGTTCGACAGGACGAACACATGCCGCGACTCGCTGGCGCTGCGGAACGATCCGGCGCGGCATTCGTTGGATGATCGACCAGGGACGTCGTGCGGCTAGGCAGACGCTCTCCGAAAATCAGGCGAATGACTGAACCGCACGTGTTGTCCAGCCGGAAGAGGACTTTGGCTGCGATCGAAGCCGGTCTGTGGGTCGTCGCGGGGCGTGGGCCTTGCGGCATCAAAAGCGGAAGGGACCAACATGCCACTGACACTGACAAGTCCGGCGTTCGCCGATGGCGATCCCATCCCCGAGCGTTTTGCCCGCGATGGTGAAAATATCTCCCCGCCTCTGAAATGGTCTGGGATCCCTGACGGGACCAGGAGCCTGGTTCTCGTCGTGGACGACCCCGATGCACCACGCGGGACGTTCGGCCACTGGGCGGTGTTCAACATTTCGCCCGACGTCGAGCAGTTTGCCGAAGGGGAAGACGGGAAGCCGGGAACCGAAGCGCTCCAGCAGGGGAAGAACGACTTCGGCAACGCCTCCTACGAGGGCCCGGCCCCGCCGGTCGGGCACGGAGTTCACCACTACCATTTCCGGCTGGCGGCTCTCGATGTGCCGAGCCTCGGCATTCCAGGCCAGACCGGAGTCAAGGAAATCTGGAAGGAGGCCCGGCGCCACGCCATCGAGGCGACGGAACTCGTGGGCACGTACGAACATGCCGCCTGAGTGACGAAGGCTTTCCCCGCCAGGCAGGCCGCATCACTCGGGAGGCCGCAATGAACAATCCGAACAATCTCGAACCGATGCCGGGCGATCCCAATCCTGAGCCTTCCCGGCCTCCAGCTCCGCCGGAAAACCCGCCCGGAGAACCACCAGCCGTTCCTCCGCCTTCACCCGATCCCATCCCGGGACCGGGAAGGGGACCTCCAGATATCCCGCCGGACGTGCCACCTGAGATTCCGCCGGAGGAGCCGACATTTCCCAGGCCGACGGCAGAAGAGTTCCGCGCGTAGCGGCGGCGTTGAAGCGCGTCGCGACGAAACGGATTCAGGCGACGCGCTTTACGTCCTTGTTTTGATGCCGCTTCCTTCGATCATGCGGATGACCTGCTCGATGTCCCGTGGCTCGATGCCGAGTTCCGGCAGCCCCGGCATGCCGCCTGTCGTCACGTTGTCCTGGCGCATGAGATCGACCTGGTTGCGCGTGAAAGGCGGCGTCGGGAGAAATTCCGCCACTCCCGCCAGGGCGCTCCAGGCGACGAACGGCATAGGCACCAGGATCGGATGAGCGCCGAACCTTCGGGCGATTTCGCGAACCAGCTCCCTGTAACGCAAAATGCGAGGACCGCCGACCTCGAACGTAGACACATCCTGGCTAGGATCGGCGAGCAAGCGGCTCACCGCTTCGGCGACGTCGCCGACATAGACGGGCTGAAGCCGCGTAGCTCCCTGGCCGAACAGCGGATAGACGGGCAGCAGCCGGACCAGCCGAACAAGCGTCGTGAGAAAAGCGTCGTCCGGTCCGATCATGACGGCCGAGCGCAAGACAATCGTGTCGGGAAACGAGTTCCTGACCGCGTCCTCCCCGCGCCCGCGTGCCTTGATATACCTTGATGCGGATCGCGGATCTGCGCCTATCCCCGAGATATGGACGAGCCGTTCGACCCCGGCTTGCCGCGCGGCGCTCGCCAAATCGGCTGCCGCCGTCACGTGCATCCTTTCGAACGTCAAGCCGCCATGCTCGACATAGAGGCTGACCGCGTTCACCACCGCGTCTGATCCGGCAATTGCCGGGCCGATCGATGATCTGTCCAGAATATCCGCTTTGACCTGTTCGGGCGCTTTCGCTTCCGAGCCGGTTACCCGCCGCGCTTGGCGGGACACTGCCCGCACTTCAAAGCCCTTGTCCAGCAGCCGCTCGACGATCCTGCGGCCGAGGAATCCGGTCCCGCCGAACACAGCTACCTTCATCGATGCTCCTCGCGCGTCGCTCCCAAAGCGCGTCGCGATCTTTCAGATCGCTCCATGCGATTTAGGTTTCTGGTTTGACGCATTTGTCCCGAAACCGGTTCCCACTTTGGGGAGACATGCTCTAAGGCGCGCCCGCCACGGTGCCGACGATCGCCTGGCGAGTGCCAGCAGGTCGATGTTGCCGTTTGCAGTAAGGCGATCTCCGTCCAATTCGATCCGCAGTCTCGAAGGATCGGATTCCGATTGACGCTCAAGCTCCAAGGCGATTGCCTCGCGAACCTCCTCTTGCTCCGCAGACATGTCCAAATCAGATCGCCGGAACCCATTTCCAGAACACGCCTTCCATCCTCTCGGGATAGTATTTGAATTCGCATTCGAACCGTCGTCCGTAGCTGGCAGCGGCAGCAAGCGCTGCCTTGCTGACGGGCCGCATGCCCGTTCCCGGTGCGAACCAATCCTCCAGCAGATCGTCGGGTACATAGGCGCCGATCCTCAGCGGCAGTTGCTGCAGGACGACGTCCATTTCCTTCGGCGGCACCGCGTTCATTCGCATCCGGCTCCTCGCGGGTGCGGTGAATGTGAAGTTCCTGCGATTCAAGAATTCCGAAATCACACTAATGAACTGCGGTTTCGGCCTGGAGTTCCATGAGAACCGGCAGGAACGCTTCTTCCCTTCTCCCCTTGTGGGAGAAGGTGGCCGCAAAGCGGCCGGATGAGGGGTGCTCCAGCTTGGCGATATGCTCGAAATCGCCGCAGTCTCACTCTGTCCAACACCCCTCATCCGTCTCGGCGCTGCGCGCCGATCCACCACCCGGCCCGTCGCAGGCTCCGTGCGTTCGAAGCTCGAAAAGCCAAGCAGTTGGCTTTTCGCCCGCTACGCGGACCGCTTCTCACCCCACAAGGGGAGAAGGAGAGGGCGCGCGCTATGCCTCGTTGATCATCGCCTCGATGTTGTAGCCAT
>NZ_RZSL01000293.1:0-7683 GCF_003997355.1 Mesorhizobium sp. M1E.F.Ca.ET.041.01.1.1
TTCCCATCGTCCTCGGCGACATCGGCGAGGTCTATGCCGATGTCGCCGAGGACGATGGGAAATCCCTGGCAACAAAGCTCGTTCCGGATACGAAATGGTATATCCACGGCGATCGCGACCTGCTCATGCAGATGCTCTCCAATCTGGTCGAGAACGCGCTGCGGCATTGCCCGCCGGGCACGGCGATCGAGCTGGCGGTGTCCCGCCGGGACGACAGCATCCTCGTCCATGTCCGCGACAACGGCCCCGGCATTCCGCCCGAGGAGCGCGAGAAGGTCTTCCAGCGGCTTTACCGGCTGGATTCCAGCCGCACGACGCCCGGCAGCGGCCTTGGCCTCAGCCTCGTCAAGGCGGTGGCCGACCTGCATGGCGCCACCATCGCGTTGGCGGACAACAATCCGGGGCTTGTTGTGATCGTCAGCTTTCCGGCGGTGAAGGCACCGGCCGCCTGATCGACGCAATAGTCTGCGGCTACCGGACGCCCGCCCTGCGGAAATCGGAGGGCGACATGCCGGCGAGCTTGCGGAACGACTTGTTGAAGGCGCTGAGCGAGCCGAAGCCCGAGTCCATCGCGACCTTCAGCACGTTGGCGCCCTCATGCATCAAAAGCGCCTGCGCGTAGCTCAGCCGCAAAAGGTTCACATATTCGTTGAGCGTCATGCCGGTCGATTTCTTGAACAGGCTCATGGCGTATTTGGGATGGATGTCGGCGGCGGCCGCTATGTTCACGCAGTCGATGTCGTAGAGGAAATTCTCGGCGATGAAATCGCACATGCGCCCGACATTGCGCGAGGACTGCTGGTCGAAGGGACTGCCCGCCCCTTGCCCGGCCGTGGTTTCCGGCACCAGCCGGTAAGGTTCGAAACGCACCCGCTCGAGCCTCAACAGCAGCTCGTTGACAGCGTGCTCGGCCTTCGCCGGATCGCCGGAGCGCGCATAATCGTTCCAGCGTTTGAAATTGTCGTCGTCGGACTGATCGGTGGCGTTCGTGACCAACGTCGCGCCGGTCATCAGCCGGTGCCTGACATCGGCCGGCAGGTGCAGCCTGAAGAAATGCACCAGCGGCAGATGTGCACCGGCATAGATCGCATCGTCGGTGAGATCGTCCATCTGGTGCGGCAGGCCGCCCCAGAACAGGCACATCTCGCCGGCCGACAGCGCGATCTCATGCTCGGCCATGCGGTAGTGCACGCTGCCCCGCACGATGAAGTTCACCTCGACCTGGGCGTGCCAGTGCGGCTTCAGCATCACCAGCGGGTGGTTATGGAACATCTGCAAGGCCAGCGGCAGGCCTTCGACGCTGCTGGCACCTGGCTGATAGAACGGACGCCCGGGCATCTTACTTTCCGCCAACTTCTTATTCCCTTTGTCGGGGACAAGCCTACCGCGCCGCATAATCTACCCATGCTCACGGTGAGAGAGCAAACGAAATGGGAGGATTTCAATGCGCACCACACTGACCTGCGCCACGCTTTTGCTTGCCCTGGGCTCCGGCCCGGCCCTCGCGCAATCCGGCGAACTGACGATATGGAGCTGGAACATCGCCGCTTCGTCGCTGAAGTCGACGGTCGAAGGCTTCAACAAGAAATACCCCGACATCAAGGTCACGGTTCAGGACCTCGGCAACCAGCCGACCTATGACAAGTCGATCGCCGGCTGCGCTGCCGGCGGCGTCGGCCTGCCCGACATCGTCTCGATCGAGAACGGCGAGGCCGAGAACTACTGGAGCCAGTTCCCGGACTGCTTCGTCGACCTGCACACGCTGGGCTACACGGCGGAAGACCAGAAGAAATTCCCCGACTTCAAGCGCACCGAGCTCGAGGTCGGCGACAAGGCCTACGCGATGCCCTGGGATTCCGGCCCGGTCGCCGTCTTCTACCGCCGCGACTTCTACGAGAAGGCCGGCGTCGATCCAGCGTCGATCAAGACCTGGGACGATTTCATCGCCGCCGGCAAGAAGATCCAGGCCGCCAATCCCGGCGTCACCATGACCAATGCCGATTTCAACGGCGACACCGAATTCTTCCGCATGATCTCCAACGAGCAGGGCTGCGCCTATTTCGCCGAGGACGGCCAGTCGATCACGGTCAACCAGCCGAAATGCGTCGACGCCATGACCAAGGTCAAGGAGATGAAGGACGCCGGCATCGTGTCCTCGGCCGACTGGGGCACCAAGATCACGAACAACACCGCCGGCACCGTCGCCACCCAGGTCTATGGCGGCTGGTATGAAGGCACGGTCCGCACCGAGTCGCCGAAGGAAAGCGGCAAATGGGGCGTCTACCTGATGCCGAGCCTGACCGCCGACGGCCCGCGCGCCGCCAATCTCGGCGGCTCCTCGCTGGCCATCACTTCGTCCTCGAAGAACAAGGAAGCGGCCTACGCGTATCTCAAATACACGCTCGAGACGAATGAGGGCCAGATCACCATGCTGAAGGATTTCGGCCTGGTGCCGTCGCTGATCTCGGCGCTCGACGATCCTTACGTCGCGCAGGGTCAGCCCTATTGGGGCGACCAGGCGGTGTGGAAAGACATCCTCGCCACGCTGCCCAAGGTCGTGCCGAGTCGCGGCACGCAGTTCCAGAGCGATGCCGAGATCATCGTCCGCGCCGTGCAGACCAAATACCTGGCCGGCGGCTACGCGGATGCCAAAGCCGCGCTCGACGACGCCGCCAGCCAGATCGCCTCGGCGACGGGCCTGCCGGTGAAGTGAGGGGCGCCGCTCTCCTTCTCCCCTTGTGGGAGAAGGTGGATTGGCGCGCAGCGCCAAGACGGATGAGGGGTGTTCCAGCGGAGTGAGACGTTGGCGTTCCCTGGAACACCCCTCATCCGGCCGCTTCGCGGCCACCTTCTCCCACAGGGGGAGAAGGGAAAGGCAGAGAAAGGAGGGAAGTCGATGCGCCACCGCAACGCCACCGCGTATCGCTTCCTCACGCCCTATCTGCTGATCTTCGCCATCTTCTGGATCTGGCCGATCATCAGCTCGTTCCTGATCTCCTTCCAGGCGACCCGCACCGTGCCGTGGCGCTTCGCGCCGACCTTCAACTGGGGCCGCCTGATCGGCGACCCCGCCTTCTTCAACGCGCTGAAGAACACGCTGCTGATCCTGGTCATCCAGGTGCCGGTGATGATCTCGCTGGCGATCGTGATGGCGGTGCTTCTGAATTCGCCGCTGCTGAAAGCGCGCGGCCTCTATCGCTTCGCCTTCTTCGCCCCGGTCGTGGTCGGCGAGGTGGCCTATTCGGCGGTGTTCCGGCTGATGTTCAGCCTCGATTTCGGCATCGTCAACAAGCTCTTGAACAGCGTCGGCCTGCCCAAGGTCGACTGGTTCTCCAACGTCACGCCGGCGATGGCGCTGATCATGATCGCGGTGACCTGGCGCTGGGCCGGCTACAACGCCATCATCATCCTCGCCGGCCTGCAGTCGATTCCGGAGGACGTCTACGAGGCGGCAACGCTCGACCGCGTCAGCAAGGTGAAGCAGTTCTTCCACATCACCTTGCCGCTGTTGAAGCCCGTCATCGTCTTCTGCGCCGTGCTGTCGATCATCGGCACCATGCAGCTCTTCACCGAACCCTTCCTGATCACCGAGCGCGGCGGACCGGGCGGCGGCACCGAGACGCTTGGCCTCTTGCTTTACCGGCAGGGCTTCCGTTCGCTCAATTTCGGCTATGCCTCGGCCATCGCCTACACCATGGCCGGACTGGCGATCGCCATCACTTTGGTGCAGCTCTGGCTGACAAAGGAGCCGAAATGACGGGGGAGCCGAAATGATCTCGCGCTCCCAAAGACGGCTCGGACGCAGCCTCCTGCTGCACCTTGTGCTGACGCCGCTGGCGCTGGTCTGGCTGTTCCCGCTGTGGATGATGGTGGTGTTCTCCACCATGCCCGACTACGGCATCTTCAGCCCCGGCATCGAGCTTCTGCCGCACGACAATTTCCTCGACAATGTTAACAATCTGCAGCGCGACACCAATTTCATCGGCGCTATCGGCATCTCCGTCTCCGTTGCTGTGACCTACACCTTCCTGTCGGTGCTGCTCACCTCGATGGCCGGCTGGGCGCTGGCGCGCTACGAGTTCTTCGGCAAGCGGCTGGTGGTGGCGATCATCCTCGGCACCATCACGCTTCCCTACGCGGTGGTGCTGATCCCGCAATTCATCATGGTGGCGCGCGATTTTCAGCTCGCCAACACCTGGATCGCGCTGATCGTGCCGCCGCTGTTCAATTCGCTGGGCGTGCTCTTCATGCGCCAGGCCTTTTCGATGATGCCGGCCGAACTGTTCGACGCGGCCAGGGTCGAGGGCGTCAAGGAATGGCGCATCTTCCTCTTCGTCGCGCTGCCGCTGGCGCGGCCCATGCTGGCGGCATTGGCCATCATCCTCTTCCTCGCCTCGTGGAACAATTATCTCTGGCCGCTGCTGATCAACAGCCAGCCCGGCGCGATGACGGCGCCGGTGGCGCTCGGCACGCTGATCGGCCTCACCAAGGTCTCCTGGGGCGGCTTGATGGCCGGCGCGGTGATGCTGACGGTGCCGATGCTCATCGTCTTCGTGCTGCTGCAGCGCCATTTCATCGCCGGCATCGCCGCCGGCGCGGTCAAGTAGGATAGGAGCGCGATGGCCGCCGTCACACTCACCAATGTCGTCAAGCGTTTCGGCACCTTCGAGGTCGTCCATGGCGCCGACATCGATATCGCCGACGGCGAGTTCGTCGTCTTCGTCGGCCCGTCGGGATGCGGCAAGTCCACGCTTCTGCGCATGATCGCCGGGCTGGAGGACATCAGCGGCGGCAAGATCGCCATCGGCGGCAAGGTGGTGAACGATGTCGAGGCCGCCGACCGCGGCATCGCCATGGTGTTCCAGTCCTACGCGCTCTATCCGCACATGACGGTGGAGCAGAATTTGAGCTTCGGGCTGAGGATGAACGGCAACCCGAAGGCCGACACCGACCGTCGGGTCAAGCGTGCCGCCGAGATCCTGTGCATCGAGGAGCTGATGCAGCGGCGGCCGAAGCAATTGTCCGGCGGCCAGCGCCAGCGCGTTGCCATCGGCCGCGCCATCGTGCGCGAGCCGCAGGTGTTCCTATTCGATGAGCCGCTGAGCAATCTCGACGCCGAGCTGAGGGTCCAGATGCGGGTCGAGATCTCGCGGCTGCACAAGGAGCTTGGCGTCACCATGATCTATGTGACGCACGACCAGACCGAGGCGATGACGCTGGCCGACCGCATCGTTGTGCTGAAAGGTGGCAATGTCGAGCAGATCGGCGCCCCGCTCGACCTTTATGACGACCCGGCCAACCGTTTCGTCGCCGGCTTCATCGGCTCGCCGAAGATGAATTTTCTCAGCGCCAAGGTCGTCGAGACATACAACAGCGCCGCGACGGTCGAGCTCGCCCATCATGGCGGCGCTAAGCTGAAGAAACCGCTCTGCAAGGCTTTGCCGACAGTAGGCACCGAGGTCGTGCTCGGCGTCAGGCCGGAGCATTTCTTCGAGGCCGGCGAGGGCGACTGCGACATCCCGGTCAAGGCCGACGTCGCCGAGCATCTGGGCTCGGTGAGCTACGTCTACGCCAATGCCGGAGCCGAGGAGCTGATCGTCGAGCGCGAGGCGGCGCGGCAACGCGCCAGCGGCGACCATTTCACCGTATCGATCAAGGCGGACCGCTCGCTGCTCTTCGACAAGACAGGCGCGAGGATCCGCTGACCCGTTTTTCTTTGCCGGCATGCCAGGCGTGGCGGCGACCCATGGAGAATTCGACATGACATATGGAAAAATTCGCTGGGGCATCCTCGGACCCGGCAGCATCGCAAAATCCTTTGCCGGCGGCCTGGCGCAGTCGCGCAACGGCGAGCTGGTCGCTCTTGGCGCCCGCAACCCCGGCAAGCCGGGGCTTGCAGAGGCTTTTCCCGGCGCGCGCATTCTCGATGGCTATGACGCGTTGCTTGCCGACAAGAACGTCGACGCCGTCTACATTTCGATACCGCATCCCGGCCACGCCGAATGGGCGATCAAGGCCGCCGAAGCCGGCAAACATGTGCTGTGCGAGAAGCCGCTGGCGCTGACCGCCTTCGAGGGCGACGCCATGATGCATGCGGCGCGCAAGGCCGGCTCTTTTCTGGGTGAAGCCTTCATGTACCGGCTGCACCCGCAAACGCTGCAACTGGTCGAGCTGATCAAATCGGGCGTCATCGGCGAAATCCGCATGATCAAGTCGAGCTTCGGCTTCGCAATGCCGGGCTTCATGCCCGAGCATCGCCTCTACGCCAACGAGCTCGCCGGCGGCGGCATCCTCGATGTCGGCGGCTATCCGGTATCGATGGCGCGGCTGATTGCAGGCGCGGCGGCGGGACAGCCCTTCCTCGAGCCGGACAAGGTGGTGGGCGCGGCCCATCTCGGCCAGTCCGGCGTCGACGAGTGGGCCTCTGCGCTGCTCACCTTCGCCAACGGCATCGTCGCGGAGGTCTCCTGCAGCATTTCGCTCAACCAGGACAATGTGCTGCGCATTTTCGGCACCAAGGGTCATATCGAGGTGCCCGATTTCTGGTTCGCCGGTGGCAACCGCGATGTCGGACCGGGCCGGATCGACGTGGTCCGGTCCGGCGGCACGCGCGAGACGATCAGTCTCGACGAAACGCGCCACCTTTATTCCTTCGAGGTCGATGCCGCGGGCGAGGCGATCCTCGCCGGCCGGCAGGAATTTGCCTGGCCGGGCATGGGCTGGGCCGACAGCCTGGGGACCCTGCGCGTGCTCGACAAATGGCGCGCGGCGGTCGGGCTGGAATACGAGATCGAAAAGCCGGCTAAGCGTGTCAACACCATCGCCGGCCGGCCGTTGCGTACGGGCGGCACCGCCATCGGCAAGCGCGCGATTCCGGGTCTGCCGCGGCAGGCCTCGCTTCTGGCGCTCGGCTTCGAGGATTTCCGGACCTTTTCCTCGGGATCGATCCTGCTCGACGCTTTCTTTGAGGCCGGCGGCAACCTGTTCGACACCGGCTTTGTCTACGGCGCCGGCTACACCGAAGCGCTGCTCGGCCAGTGGCTGAGGAATCGCGGCGTGCGCGAGCAGTCGGTGATCATCGCCAAGGGCGCGCATTCGCCGCTCTGCTACCCCGATGTGATCGCCAGGCAGCTCGCCCAGACGCTCGACCGGCTGCAGACCGACCATGTCGATATCTACTTCATGCACCGCGACAATCCGGACGTGCCGGTCGGCGAGTTCGTCGATGCCATGGACCGGGAGGCGAAGGCCGGCCGCATCCGCGGCCTGTTCGGCGGCTCGAACTGGACGATGGAGCGCATGGATGAAGCGATCGCCTATGCCGAACGCACCGGCAAGCAGAAGCCCGGCGCGCTCTCCAACAACTTCTCCCTGGCCGAGATGCTGGAGCCGATCTGGGCCGGCTGCATCACCTCCTCGACCGATGCCTGGAAGGCCTGGCTGACGGCGCGGCAAATGCCGAACTTCGCCTGGTCGAGCCAGGGCCGCGGCTTCTTCACCGACCGCGCCGGCCGCGACCGGACCGACAATGAGGAGCTGGTGCGGGTCTGGTATTCGGAAAAGAACTTCGGCCGCCGCGACCGCGCCATCGAACTGGCCAAGCGGCTCGGCAAGAGCCCGATCCATGTCGCGCTGGCTTACGTCCTGGCGCAGCCGTTCCCGTCGGTGCCCTTGATCGGCCCC
>NZ_RZSL01000294.1:0-7669 GCF_003997355.1 Mesorhizobium sp. M1E.F.Ca.ET.041.01.1.1
GAATGGCAGTCTTGACGACGCGGCGCGCCTGCTCGAAGAGAGCGGCGGCGTCGTCAAGACTGCCATTCTGCTCGCCGCCGGCGCTGCCAACGCCGACGCGGCCGAGAAGATACTGGAAGGAGCGGGCCAGAAGCTTCGGCCGGCGCTTTCCGCGATCGAGGGGAGCAAGCGGCGCTAGCCTCTGTTCTCATCAGAACCGAACCTGAAAAAGGTCAACAGGGAGACTGAAGATGACGACCAAACTACTGACGGCCCTTCTGCTCGGCACGAGCATTCTCGGCACCACCGGGATGGCTCTGGCCGACGACGTAACGCTCAACATCGAGAGCTGGCGCGGCGACGACCTGACCATCTGGAAGGACAAGCTGATCCCGGCCTTCGAGGCCAAGAACCCCGGCATCAAGGTGGTGTTCGCGCCCTCGGCACCGACCGAATATGACGCAGCCCTCGGCGCCAAGCTCACCGCCGGCTCGGCGGGCGACCTGATCACCTGCCGCCCGTTCGACAAGTCGCTCGAGCTGTTCAAGAAAGGCAACCTTGCCGACCTCAGCTCGCTGCCCGGGATGGACAACTTCTCGCCCGTCGCCAAGGCCGCCTGGCAGACCGACGACGGCAAGTCGAGCTTCTGCGTGCCGATGGCCTCGGTCATCCACGGCTTCATCTACAACAAGGACGCCTTCGACAAGCTCGGCCTCAAGGTGCCGACCACGAATGAAGAGTTCTACGCCGTGCTCGACAAGATCAAGGCCGACGGCACCTACATCCCGATGGCTATGGGCACCAAGGACCTCTGGGAAGCCGCGACCATGGGCTACCAGAACATCGGCCCAAACTACTGGAAGGGCGAGGAAGGCCGCGCGGCCCTGATCAAGGGCGAGCAGAAGCTGACCGATCCGCAGTGGGTCGAGCCTTACAAGGAACTGGCCAAGTGGAAGCCCTATCTGGGCGACGGCTTCGAGGCGCAGACCTATCCGGACAGCCAGAACCTGTTCACGCTCGGCCGCGCCGCCATCTATCCGGCCGGTTCGTGGGAGATCGGCCTGTTCAACACGCAGGCGCAGTTCAAGATGGGCGCCTTCCCGCCGCCGGTGCAGAAGGCCGGCGACACCTGCTACATCTCCGACCATACCGACATCGGCATGGGCCTGAATGCGGCATCGAAGCATCCGGAAGAAGCCAAGAAGTTCCTGTCCTGGGTCGCCTCGCCGGACTTCGCCACCATCTACGCCAACGCGCTGCCGGGCTTCTTCAGCCTGAACAGCACGCCGGTGAAAATGGAAGACCCGCTGGCGCAGGAATTCGTCTCCTGGCGCGGCAAGTGCAAGTCGACGATCCGCTCGACCTACCAGATCCTGTCGCGCGGCACGCCGAACCTCGAGAACGAGACCTGGGTTGAATCGGCCAACGTGATCAACGGCACCGACACGCCGGAAGCCGCGGCCAAGAAGCTGCAGGACGGCCTCGACAGCTGGTACAAGCCGGCGAAGTAATCTTTGCCATCGAGCCGGCCGGGCGCACGCCCGGCCGGCATTCGGACCGTTCTTAGATAGCGATTGTCGGCGCCGCCTCTCGGTCTTACCCTCTCACCTTGCGGGGAAGACGGAGCCGCGCAGTCGCTGGCCTTGTCCTCCCCTGATGGGGACAATCAGGCCGTGCATCGAGGCATCAGCTAGCATCATCCGACCTGGAACCGAGAGACGGCGGAGACCGAAACTCATGGCCGCACAAACACGACCGAAAAGACCGATCCGCTGGCATATCGGCGTCTTCCTGGCGCCGGCTGTGCTCGTCTACACCGCGGTCATGATCCTGCCGCTGTTCGGCACGCTGCAGCTCTCCTTGTTCCGCAACATCGAGCAGTCCCAGGTCTTCGTCGGGCTGGGCAATTTCCGCACGCTGTTCGGCGACCCCAACTGGTCGGTGAATTTCTGGAATGCGCTCAGGAACAACGTCTGGTTCTTCATCATCCACATGCTGGTGCAGAACCCGATCGGCATCCTTTTGGCGGCGCTTCTTTCCAGCCCGAGGCTCAGGTTTGCCGCCTTCTATCGCACGGCGATCTTCGTGCCGACGATCCTGTCCTTCGTCATCGTTGGCTTCGCCTGGAAGCTGATCCTGTCGCCGATCTGGGGCGTGGCGCCGCATCTGCTCGACTTCGTCTGGCTGAAGAGCCTGTTCACACCGTGGCTCGGCAAGGAGCAATATGCGCTCACCGCGCTCAGCCTTGTCTCGGTCTGGCAGTTCGTCGGCATTCCGATGATGCTGATCTATGCCGCGCTACTGTCGATCCCCGATGAAGTGATCGAGGCGGCCGAATGCGACGGCGTCACCGGCATGGCGCAGTTCTGGAAGATCAAGCTGCCGCTGATCCTGCCATCGATCGGCATCATCTCGATCCTGACCTTCGTCGGCAATTTCAACGCCTTCGACCTGATCTACACCGCGCAAGGAGCGCTCGCCGGGCCGAACTATTCGACCGACATCCTCGGCACCTTCCTCTACCGCGCCTTCTTCGGCTTCCAGCTCCAGGTCGGCGACCCCAACATGGGCGCGGCGATCGCCACGATGATGTTCCTGATCATCCTTGCCGGCGTCTGCGTCTACCTGTTCCTCGTCCAGACGCGCCTGCGTCGGTATCAGTTCTGAGGCGCACCATGAGCACCGCAACACATTCGCTTCCCCGCACCATCGGCGCCCATGCCGTCCTTTTGACCTACACGGTGATCGCGCTGTTCCCGGTGATCCTGGTCATCATGAATTCGTTCAAGTCGCGCGCGGGCATCTTCGGCGCGCCGCTGACGCCGCCGACGCCGAAGACCTTCGACCTGATCGGCTACACCACCGTGTTCGGACAGGGCGACTTCTTCCACTATTTCCAGAACAGCCTCGTCGTCACCGTCGCCTCGCTGTTTTTCGTGCTTCTGTTCGGGGCGATGGCGGCGTTCGCGCTGTCGGAATACCGCTTCCGCGGCAACACCATGATGGGCCTCTATCTCGCGCTCGGCATCATGATCCCGATCCGCCTTGGCACCGTCGCCATCCTGCAGTTGATGGTGGCAAGCGGGCTGGTTAACACGCTGACGGCGCTGATCCTGGTCTACACGGCGCAAGGCCTGCCGCTCGCCATCTTCATCCTGTCCGAATTCATGAAGCAGGTGTCCGACGACCTGAAGAACGCCGGACGCATCGACGGGCTGTCGGAATACACGATCTTCTTCCGCCTGGTGCTGCCGCTGGTGCGCCCGTCCATGGCAACCGTCGCCGTCTTCACCATGATCCCGATCTGGAACGATCTGTGGTTCCCGCTGATCCTGGCGCCGTCGGAAGAGACCAAGACGGTGACGCTCGGCGCGCAGCTCTTCCTCGGCCAGTTCGTCACCAACTGGAACGCGATCCTGGCGGCGCTGTCGCTGGCGATCCTGCCGGTGCTGATCCTCTACGTCATCTTCTCGCGGCAGCTGATCCGCGGCATCACGTCGGGAGCGGTGAAGTGAGCCGTAACAACCAGTTCGCGATAGGGCTGCGCTTCACCCCACCCGGCGCTGCGCGCCGACCTCCCCATCGAGGGGGGGTAGAAGGTTGCCGCTCTATTCTCGACCGCCCCTGGTTTCAGTTCAGAGCAGCCTCTTCGGCAGGGATGTTCACGCCAACGCCCTACCTCCCCTTGATGGGGAGGTCGGCGCGAAGCGCCGGGTGGGTTGACACCCTCTCAAGAGAAAGTGGAGCAGTCAGATGAGCGATAAACCACCCCTTCGCGTCGTCGTCGCAGGCCTCGGCAATATGGGCCGCAGCCATGCGCTCGCCTATCACACCAATCCGGGCTTCGAGATCGCGGCGCTGGTCAATCGTTCCGATGTGCCGCTGCCCGACGGGCTTGCCGGCTATGGCATCCGGCGCTCCTTCGAAGACGCGCTGCGCGACGAGAAGCCCGATGTGGCTGCGATCGCCACCTATTCCGACAGCCACGCCGACTACGCGGTGCGGGCATTCGAGGCGGGCTGCCATGTCTTCGTCGAGAAGCCGCTGGCAACGACGGTGGCGGATGCACAGCGCGTCGTCGACGCCGCCAAGGCCAACAGCAGGAAGCTGGTGATCGGCTACATCCTGCGCCACCATCCGTCCTGGGTGCGGCTGATCGCCGAGGCGCGCAAGCTCGGCGGCCCCTACGTCTTCCGCATGAACCTCAACCAGCAATCCTCCGGCCATACCTGGGAGACGCATAAGCAGCTGATGCGGACGACCTCGCCGATCGTCGATTGCGGCGTTCACTATCTCGACGTGATGCTGCAGATCACCGACGCCAGGCCGGTCGAGGTGCGCGGCATGGGCGTGCGGCTGACCGACGAGGTGGCGCCCCCGATGTATAATTACGGCCATCTGCAGGTGCTGTTCGAGGATGGCTCGGTCGGCTGGTATGAAGCCGGTTGGGGTCCGATGATTTCGGAGACCGCCTTCTTCGTGAAGGACGTGATGTCGCCCAAGGGCTGCGTGTCGATCGTGATGAAGGAGGGCGTAAGATCCGACGACATCGACACTCACACCAAGACCTCGACCATTCGCCTGCACAGCGCCGCGATCGGACCGGACGGCAGGTTCGCCAAAGAGGACGAATTGCTGTCGATGGAGGGCGAACCGGGGCACCAGGAGCTCTGCGACCGCGAACAGGCCTTCCTGCTCAAGGCCATCCGCGAGGACATCGACCTCACCCGCCACATGGAAGACGCGGTGAAGTCGCTCGCGGTTTGCCTCGCCGCCGACGAGAGCGTGCGCACCGGCGCGCCAATCAAACTCTAGAACAAGGACGAAGCCGTGGGCTCGCTGAACATCGAGAACGTGAAGAAGGCCTTCGGGCCGGTTGAGGTGCTGAAAGGCATCGACCTCGAGGTCAATGACGGCGAGTTCGTCGTCTTCGTCGGTCCGTCCGGCTGCGGGAAGTCGACGCTGCTGCGCGTGATCGCCGGGCTGGAGGATTCGACCTCGGGCCGGGTGCTGATCGATGGCGACGACGTCTCCGTCACGCCGCCGGCAAAACGCGGCATCGCCATGGTGTTCCAGACCTATGCGCTCTACCCGCACCTGACGGTGAAGAACAATATGGGCCTCGGCCTGAAGCAGGCCGGCACGCCTTCGGCGGAGATCGACCGCCGCATCAAGATCGCTTCCGCCATGCTGTCGCTCGAGCCTTATCTTGAGCGCCGGCCGGCGGAACTGTCGGGCGGGCAGCGCCAGCGCGTCGCCATCGGCCGCGCCGTGGTGCGCGAGCCAAAATTGTTCCTCTTCGACGAACCGCTGTCGAACCTCGACGCCGCGCTGCGCGTCAACACCCGCCTGGAGATCGCGCAACTGCACCGGCGGCTGAAGGCGACGATGATCTACGTCACCCACGACCAGGTCGAGGCGATGACGCTGGCCGACAAGATCGTCGTGCTCAACGCCGGCCGCATCGAGCAGATCGGCAGCCCGATGGAGCTCTACAATTCGCCGGCCAATGATTTCGTCGCCGGCTTCATCGGCTCGCCGAAGATGAACTTCATCGACGGTGCCAAACTGGGCGAGACGGCCAAGACCGTCGGCGTGCGGCCGGAACATCTGACCGTCGATGCCAAGTCCGGCGCCTGGAAAGGCACGGTGGTGCATGCCGAGCATCTCGGCGCCGACACCAACCTCTATCTCGACTGCGAGAAGGCGGGGCTGCTCACGGTGCGCATTTTCGGCGTCTACAATGCCGAGCCGGGCGCGACGCTCTACGCGACCCCGGATCCGGCCAAGACCTACCGGTTCGGAGCGGATGGGAAGGTCCTGAAGGAAAGCCCGGGACTTCCTTGATACGTACTTCTCGAGGGTTCGAGTTGCCGCCATTGTGGTGGCAACCAAGGAGCCGTCCTGAACCACTCAGCTCAGGGGAATGTCGTTGTCGGCCTTGCTTGCCTGGTAGGCGTCTGACAGCGCGTCATAGCGCGCCGAGATATTCCCGATGCGCGCCTCAAGCCGCTTGCGCGAGGCTTCGGGCAAGGCCCGCACCAGCCGCCGGATCGAAAAGCTCTTCCAGTAGGCGTTCTCGGTGTTGTAGCCGCCGGGGTCGAGGGTGAAGACCTCCTTCAGGATCTTGAGGTCGTGCGGGATGGCAAAACTGTCGCGCGAGTCCTCGTGGCTGAAGAGGTAGTAGAAATTGTCGAAGCCGGTCCAGGTGATCGCCGACAGGCAGAGCGAGCAAGGCTCGTGCGTGGCCAGGAACAGTGCATCCTTGGTGTCGATGCGCTCGGCTTTGGGCATTTCGTAGAAGCGCTTCAGGCAATGCACCTCGCCGTGCCAGAGCGGGTTTTCGATCTCGTTGTTGGTCTCGGCGAGCACCAGCGAGCGGTCGCTTTTCCTGAGAATCGCTGCGCCGAACAGCTTGTTGCCATGGGCAACGCCTTCGGCCGTCTTCGGCACGATATCGTGCTCGATCACGTCGAGCAGGCGGTCGATCAGCGAAATGTCGGTCATGAGAAACTCTTCAGGGGAGGTGGATCTCGTAAGGGTGCGAAAAATAGCACTCCTCGAGGTTGGAGCCGTCGCCGCCGCGGTCGACGATGAGGAAATCCTGCTCCGCGCCGATCGGCGTCAGCACACCGTGCCAGAGGTTGCGCCGATAGTTGATGCCTTGGCCGGGCGCGGTGATGAAGGCATGCGGCTCGCCCGGACCGTCCTTGGTGTCATGGCAGACGACGACCAGGAACGGGCGCGGCGACAGCGGGATGAAAGCCTGGCTGCCGAGCGGATGGCGCTCGACCATGGTGAGCTTCAGCGGCATCTCGTAGGGCGTGCCGCGCACCATCGAGATCAGCACGCGCGCGTTCGGCCCGGTGGCCTCGGCAGTGGCGAGATCATGGTAGCGCATCGCCTTGCCGCCGTTGATCGGATAGCGGTTGTGGCCGCCCATGTCGATGACGTCGCCGAACGGCGCGAATTCTTCGCGCGTCAGCGGCCGGGCGACGATGCGGGTCACCGCGCGCGATCCCCAAGGCCGGCGCCGCCAAGCTTGGCATGCCGGTTGACGTCCTTGTAGAGCAGGTAGCGGAAGTTGCCGGGGCCGCCGGCATAGCAGGCCTGCGGGCAGAAGGCGCGCAACCACATGAAGTCGCCGGCCTCGACCTCGACCCAGTCCTGGTTCAGGCGGTAGACGGCCTTGCCTTCGAGCACATAGAGCCCGTGCTCCATGACATGCGTCTCGGCAAACGGAATGACCGCGCCGGGCTTGAGCGTGACGATGGTGACGTGCATGTCGTGACGCATGTCGGCCGGGTCGACGAAGCGTGTCGTCGCCCAGCGGCCCTCGGTGCCGGGCATCGGGCTCGGCGCGATCTGCTGCTCGTTGGTGAAGAAGGCTTCCGGCACATCGAGGCCGTCGATCGCTTCATAGGCCTTGCGGATCCAGTGAAAGCGCACCGCGTCGCCACTCTCGTTGCGCACCGTCCAGCCGCTTGATGGCGGCAGGAAGGCAAAGCCGCCCGGGCGGAGCACATGCTTCTTGCCGGCAAGCGAGACGGCGAGCTCGCCCTCGACGACGAACAGCACGCCTTCGGCCCCGGCGTCGAGCTCAGGCCGGTCGCTGCCGCCGCCGGGCAGAACCTCGACGATGTATTGCGAAAACGTCTCGGCGAAGCCCGAGAGCGGCCTTGCGATGATC
>NZ_RZSL01000295.1:0-7647 GCF_003997355.1 Mesorhizobium sp. M1E.F.Ca.ET.041.01.1.1
GGTACCAACCGTCGAAATCGGCGTGCGTATTGCGCAGCGAGGCAAGCTCTGCCGTGAATTTGGCCTTTGCGCCTAAATTTGAGGCAGATACCCGACCTGCAAGCGGGAACATCAGAATCTTTGCCGACGGACGGGACGTGGTGACTTCCATTGGCGGCCTCCCTTATTCTCCAGGAGCTTGGCGATTCAACTTTCTCCCAAGATAGGTTCTGCGATTCATTTAGGCAATATGCCCGCAAAAAGATCAATATTTGCCTACTATTTATGCATATTCTACAGTTGGACGATTGCCGCGCATTGCTGAGACGGCTCAACAGATTCAACGCGTTGCCACAATCATTTTGCCGCACCCGGGGCGGGGAGAGTGGCACACGAATTGCTTTTTAACGACCGGCAGGCCGGCCAGGTCCGGCCGTGCGTCGATCCCGCCGTGGCGCGGCGTCCAAGCAACGAGAGGCACTGGAATGACCAAATACAAGCTCGAGTATATCTGGCTCGACGGCTACACCCCGACCCCCAATCTGCGCGGCAAGACCCAGATCAAGGAGTTTGCCGAGTTCCCGACCCTCGAGCAGCTGCCGCTGTGGGGCTTCGACGGCTCCTCGACGAACCAGGCCGAAGGCCGCAGCTCCGACTGCGTGCTGAAGCCGGTAGCGGTTTATCCGGATCCGGCCCGCACCAACGGCGTTCTCGTCATGTGCGAGGTCATGATGCCCGATGGTGTGACGCCGCACGCGTCGAACAGCCGCGCGACCATCCTCGATGACGAGGGCGCCTGGTTCGGCTTCGAACAGGAGTATTTCTTCTACAAGGACGGCCGTCCGCTCGGCTTCCCCGAGAGCGGCTATCCGGCTCCGCAGGGCCCGTATTACACCGGCGTCGGCTACAAGAATGTCGGCGATGTCGCGCGCCAGATCGTCGAGGAGCATCTCGACCTCTGCCTCGCCGCCGGCATCAACCATGAAGGCATCAACGCCGAGGTGGCGAAGGGCCAGTGGGAATTCCAGATTTTCGGCAAGGGTTCCAAGAAGGCCGCCGACCAGATGTGGATGGCGCGTTACCTGCTCCTGCGTCTTACCGAGAAGTACGGCATCGACATCGAGTTCCACTGCAAGCCGCTCGGCGACACCGACTGGAACGGCTCGGGCATGCACTGCAACTTCTCGACCAACTATATGCGCGAAGTCGGCGGCAAGGCCTATTTCGAGGCGCTGATGGCGCAGTTCGAAAAGAACCTGATGGATCACATCGCCGTCTATGGTCCGGACAACGACAAGCGCCTGACCGGCAAGCACGAGACCGCGCCGTGGAACAAGTTCTCCTACGGTATCGCCGACCGCGGCGCCTCGATCCGCGTTCCGCACTCCTTCATCAAGAACGACTACAAGGGCTATCTGGAAGACCGTCGCCCGAACTCGCAGGGCGACCCCTACCAGATCGCCTCGCAGGTCCTGAAGACGATCTCGCAGGTCTCGACCGACGCCGTTTCAGCGGCCGCCTGACGGACGAGCTTCGATTACAGAAAAAAGCCCCGGCGGAAAAAATGCCGGGGCTTTTTTCATGGCGAATGCCGATGCGCTGCCGTCAGCCGGCGAGCACGGCCTCCCCGGTCGCCTGACGGCGAGCGTTCGCATTTCCTATTGATGGCCAAATCTTCCACCAGGCCGGACAATGGGCGGACAGGTCGCGCCGCAAATGAAAGGCCCTTGGAAAGGAGCACCTTCCAAGGGCCTAATTTTCTATTCGATCAGAGTGTCAGACCGAATAGTACATGTCGTACTCGACCGGGTGCGGAGTCATTTCGAAGCGCATGACCTCGGCCATCTTCAGCTCGATATAGCTGTCGATCTGGTCGTCGTCGAAGACGCCGCCGGCCTTCAGGAAGGCGCGATCCTTGTCGAGGCTCTGCAGGGCTTCGCGCAGCGAGCCGCAGACCGTCGGGATCTTTTTCAGCTCCTTCGGCGGCAGGTCGTAGAGGTCCTTGTCCATCGGCTGTCCGGGATGGATCTTGTTCTTGATGCCGTCGAGGCCGGCCATCAGCATGGCGGCGAAGCCGAGATAGGGGTTCGCGCCCGGATCGGGGAAGCGGACCTCGACGCGCTTCGACTTCGGCGACGAGCCGAACGGGATGCGGCACGAAGCCGAGCGGTTGCGCGCCGAATAAGCGAGCAGCACCGGCGCTTCATAACCGGGCACCAGCCGCTTGTAGGAGTTGGTGAGCGGGTTGGTGAAGGCGTTGATCGCCTTGGCGTGCTTGATGATGCCGCCGATATAGAACAGGCAGCTCTCCGACAGGCCGGCATATTCGTTGCCCGCGAAGGTCGGCTTGCCGCCCTTCCAGATCGACTGGTGGACATGCATGCCCGAACCGTTGTCGCCGAACACCGGCTTCGGCATGAAGGTGGCCGTCTTGCCATAGGCGTTGGCGACCTGGTGCACGACATACTTGTAGATCAGCATCTTGTCGGCGTTGCGCACCAGCGTATCGAACTTGATGCCGAGCTCGTGCTGGGCGGCCGCGACCTCGTGGTGATGCTTCTCGACGCGCACGCCCATCTCGGCGAGCACGGTCAGCATCTCGGAGCGCATGTCCTGGCATGAATCAACCGGCGGCACAGGGAAATAACCGCCCTTGGTGCGTGGACGATGGCCGAGATTGCCGGTTTCGTAGTCGGTGTCGTCATTGGACGGCAGTTCGGTGGAGTCCAGCCGGAAGCCGGTGTTATAGGGGTCGACCTTGTACTTGACGTCGTCGAACACGAAGAACTCGGCTTCCGGGCCAACGAAGATCTGGTCGCCGATGCCTTCAGACTTCATGTAGGCCTCGGCCTTCTTGGCGGTGCCGCGCGGGTCGCGATTATAGGCCTCGCCTGAGATCGGATCGAGGATGTCGCACAGGATGACCATGGTCGACTGGGCGAAGAACGGATCCATGTGAACGGTATCCGTGTCCGGCATCAGCACCATGTCGGACTCGTTGATCGCCTTCCAGCCGGCGATCGAGGAACCGTCGAACATGACGCCGTCGGCGACCATGTCTTCCTCGACCTCGACGACATCCATCGTCACATGCTGCAGCTTGCCCCGCGGATCGGTGAAGCGCAGGTCGACGAACTTCACGTCGTTGTCCTTGATCTGCTTCATGATGTCTTTGGCTGTCGTCATGTCATGTATCCCTGTTTGATGACGTTTTTTGATGATGACGGTTCAGAAAGGTGGGGTGGCGTCAGACGGCGTCCATGCCGGTTTCGCCGGTGCGGATGCGGACGACTTCCTCGATGTTGGATACGAAGATCTTGCCGTCGCCGATGCGGCCGGTCTGCGCCGCCTTGCGGATGGCTTCGATGGCGCCTTCGACGGCATCGTCGCCGAGCACCACCTCGATCTTCACCTTGGGGAGGAAGTCGACGACATATTCGGCGCCTCGATAGAGCTCGGTGTGGCCCTTCTGCCGGCCAAAGCCTTTGGCCTCGGTAACGGTGATGCCCTGCAGTCCGGCCTCCTGAAGCGCCTCCTTCACTTCGTCCAGCTTGAATGGCTTGATGATCGCTTCGATCTTTTTCATGTAAAAAGTGGCCTCCACTGCCAAAGAGACGGGTTGTGTACCCCGCTTGCGCCTCCATCAAGCACGAAGCGTGCCAATTCCCGGAGGTTGGAGACGGTATCGGGCGATTCAGATGCCATGCCGCACCCGGATGTAAATTCGCGCCATCCGCCGCATCGGATGCGTCATCGACGCCCAAAGCCTATACATCGCTCCTCCATCCGTCTGCGCAAAATTTGGGCAGATAGCGTATTTTGCAGGCAGATTCCCCTCAAGGCGCCACCGCTTTCCGGTGATAGTCAGCCGTCGCTGTTTGCGTCGAACCGCAAATCGGACAATGCTTGATCGGATGGAGATCGGCAATCCCATGCGCAATGAACTTCTTTCGCCGGCCGAGATGTCCGAGGCTGACCGCCTGGCGATCGCGGAGGGTCCGCTCGACGGTTACGGGTTGATGCGCCGTGCCGGTGAGGCGGTCGCGGCCGTCGTGCTGGCGCGCTACCCGGCGGCGACGCGGGTACACGTGCTGTGCGGTCCCGGCAACAATGGCGGCGACGGCTACGTCGTGGCGCGACTGCTTCAGGAAAGTGGCGTCGACGTCGCGTTGTGGGTGTCGGGCGAGCCGCGGCCAGGCAGTGACGCCGCGCTCGCCGCGGCCGACTGCCCGCTCGAGCGCCGGCCGCTGTCTGCTTTCACCACCGAGCCCGGCTCGCTCGTGGTCGTCGCACTCTATGGGGCGGGGCTGTCCAAGCCGCTGTCGGGCGATGCCGCCAGGGCGGTCCGGATCGTGACGGATCTCCGCTTGCCAGTCGTCGCCATAGATCTGCCTTCCGGCGTTGCCGGCGAGGGCGGGGCCATTCTCGGCTGCGCATTTCGCGCAGCCATAACCGTGACCTTCGCGCGAAAGAAGCCGGGGCATCTGCTTTTGCCGGGGCGTGAGATGTGCGGCGAGATCGTGCTTGCCGACATCGGCATCGGTGACGGGATCATCGCTCAAATCGCGCCTCGAACCTTCGAGAACGGACCGGCGCTTTGGCTGGCAGGCTTTCCGGCCCCGGCTGTCGATACGCATAAATACAGGCGAGGCCACGCGAGCGTTTTTTCCGGCGGACCGTCGGCGACGGGTGCTGCTCGGCTGTCGGCACTTGCCGCCGCGAGAAGCGGGGCAGGGGCGGTGACTGTGCTGTCGCCGGCCAACGCCATGCAGGTGAACGCGGCGCATCTGACCTCGATCATGCTGCGCAAGGTCGATGCGGTTGCCGATCTCGGCGCGTTCCTCACCGATCGCCGCCCCTCGTCCTTCGTGCTCGGTCCGGGTTTCGGTGTCGGCGAAAAAGCGCGCGATTTTGTCCTCGCGCTGCTCGATGCAGGGCAGGGACAGGACACAGCCATTGAAGGGTTGGTGCTCGACGCAGACGGCATCACCTCGTTCCGCGACGAGCCCGAGACGCTGTTCCAGGCCGCCGGCAAGTCCGCGGCGCCGGCGCTGGTGATGACGCCGCATGAGGGTGAGTTCGCCCGGCTGTTCCCTGACGTCGCGAACGACAAGGCGCTCTCCAAACTGGCCAAGGCGCGCGCGGCGGCGGCGCGTGCCAATGCCGTCATCGTCTACAAAGGCGCCGACACTGTTATCGCCGCGCCAGATGGACGCGCCGCCATCAACAGCAATGGAGCGCCTTGGCTTGCCACCGCCGGCTCGGGCGATGTGCTGGCGGGAATCGTCGCGGGGGTCTTGGCACAGGGCATGCCGGCCTTCGAAGCGGCCTGCGCGGGTGTCTGGATACATGCCGAAGCCGGCAGCCGGTTCGGTCCTGGGCTGATCGCCGAGGACATGCCGCTGGCTATGCTGCCGGTGTTGCGCGAACTGGTGGAGAGCGCCACCGGATGAAGCGGCTGGTTTTCCTTTTGGCTGCCCTCGCCATCGCCGGGTCCGTTGCGAAGGCGGCGCATGCCGCCGATCGTCCGGTCACCATTGTCGATCCACGCGCGCTCGATGCCGAGGGCTTCGGCTTCACTCCCGTCCGACACGCCTAGCGCCGCCAAGCATAGGGGACGTCATGCGCTTTGCGGGTGGCGTGCCTCTTCAAGAGCGCCGGCCAGGGCCTCGCGTACTCTTTCTTCGCTCACACCCAACGTGTCCTCGATCCAGCTGGGGGTCGAAATGGGCGGTTCGACAAGGCGAACGTGTTCATTCACCGGCGCGTGGAGATAAGAGAGATTTGAGCCGAAAATGAGCACACACGGAATGTTCAACGCTGCGGCGGCGTGCGACATGCCGCCATTGACGCCAAGGAACAGCGCTGACGCGCCCAGTTGATACATCACATCGATCAGCGGCGTGGTGGTGAAATCGACCGCATGTGGCACCTCGGCGCGAATCCGGTTCGCGGCATCGCGTTCGCGAGGGCCTCCGACGATCCACACGGCCCAGCCCCGATTGGAATAGTCTTTTGCGATCGAGATGAAGCGCTCCATCGGCCACGATCGGGGGCTTTCCATATCGCCGGTAAAAATCGCCAGAGCCGGCCTGTCGGCTTCGACACCGGCACGGCTGCGCCAGTCATCCAACTCCGCGGCGGGAATGATCATCTGCGGCGCCGGCCAATCGACGTTGGCCATCGGCTTCGCACCCAGCGTGACGATGGAGCACACCTCTTCATAGAGGCGTGTCTTGCGCGGGCCGAACGCCCACAAATGCCGCAACCAGTCCGCCGGCAGGCGGTTGACCAAACCGAACTGCAGCTCCTGCGGGTAGCCGATCCGCTCCGGTATGCCGGCCATGAACGGTATCAAGGCTGCTTTGATCGTGCTTGTCATGAGATAGGCCGAGCCATAGTTCTCTTTGCGGAGCTCGCCAGCGAGATTGCGGCGTGCCGCCAAGCCCAACTGCATAGGCCGCCTATTGAGCGCCCAGGCTTTGCGGACATGCGGCATGAATCGGGCGAAAGCTACGTTGCCGGGCGATGTCACAACATCGATCGGACAGTCGGGAAACCGCTTCGCGAGGATGCGGATGGCCGAATGACAGCGGACGAAATCGCCGACCGCCGGAAAGCCGACCAGGAGAATTGGATCCAACAGATATACCTTTCAATTCTATCGAGCCGAGGCGCCACCGCTGTCCGGCAGATTGACTTCGCTCGTTTCGGCTGCCTATTGCCGCTACTCTATCCGGCGAGGTCCATATCCCCCGCCGCTAATGTTTGACAAGGCTCTCCGGAAAAGGACAATTTGCATGGTCCGCCCCATACTCGTCGAGATCGCCCCCGGCGAATTGCTGGACAAGATATCGATCCTCGAGATCAAGGCGGCAAGCATTGCCGACGCGGCCAAGCGCGCCAACGTCCTGCACGAACTGGAGCAATTGTCCCATGTTCGCGACCAGCACATTCCGGCATCGGAGGCGTTGGCGGGTCTTTACGCGGACCTGAAGGCCGTCAATCAGGCGCTCTGGGTTATCGAGGACAATATCCGCGTGGAGGAACTCAACAAGCGTTTCGGTGACCGTTTCATTGAACTCGCCCGCGGCGTCTATCGGACGAACGATCGTCGCGCCGCGCTGAAGCGGGAGATAAACCTGCTGCTGAGTTCCGCGATCATCGAGGAAAAATCCTACGAAAACTACGAATAGGACCATCCCTCACAGCGGGATGTTGTCGTGCTTCTTCCAGGGGTTCTGCATGTCCTTGTTGCGCAGCATGCGCAGCGCCCGCGCGATACGGCGGCGGGTCGAGTGCGGCATGATCACCTCGTCGACATAGCCGCGCTCTGCCGCGACGAAGGGCGACAGGAAGCGATCCTCGTAGGTCTTTGTGTGGGCGGCGATCTTTTCCGCGTTGCCGATGTCCTTGCGGTAGATGATCTCGACCGCGCCTCTCGCCCCCATCACCGCGATCTGCGCCGTCGGCCAGGCATAGTTCATGTCGCCGCGCAGGTGCTTCGACGCCATGACGTCATAGGCGCCGCCATAGGCCTTGCGGGTGATCACCGTGATCTTCGGCACGGTCGCCTCCGCATAGGCGAAGAGCAGCTTGGCGCCATGCTTGATCAGCCCGCCATATTCCTGCGCCGTGCCGAAGATCACGGTGATCACCCGCAAGGCC
>NZ_RZSL01000296.1:0-7616 GCF_003997355.1 Mesorhizobium sp. M1E.F.Ca.ET.041.01.1.1
GTGTTCGGCAGCACGAACAAGAGGTCGGCGGCACGCGCGGGACGATCGCCGAGATCAGCCGGCACGACCCGTTCGATCATGGTCCCGACTTTCGGACCAATGCCGGCAAGCGAGGTAATCGGGACGAACAGAGGATCGAGGATGGTAGGACGCATGGGTGTCAGCTTATGTCGCGACGGCCGCAGCGCAAAGGCTGACACCGGTCGCTATCCACGCTATATGCGCCGCTCGAACAGGGATGCGGCGCAATGACCGGAACACAGCGATCAAGCGAGGGGTTGGATGCCCGCCGGCGTAAGCTCCTGTTCCGCTCCTGGCACCGCGGCATGCGCGAGATGGACCTCATCCTCGGTTCCTTCGCCGATGCCGAGATCGGTGCCTTGACCGGCGACGAAATCGACCAATATGAAAAGCTCCTCGAAATCCCCGACACCGAATTCCTGCCGATGATCACCGGCGAACGCCCGGTTCCGCCCGATATCGATTGCGCGGTGCTGCACAAGATCCTGGCGTCGCGCCGGACCATGACATTTTGAAAAACGCATAACCCATGAGCCTCATCCCTTCCATCGGCCTGCCCAAGGGCCGCGCCGGCCAGTTCGTTGTCGATGGCGTCGCCGACGGCTATGAAGCCTTCGCGCTGGTGCGGACGGCGCAGGAGATCGCGCCCGACAAGCCGGTGCTGTTCGTCGCGCGCGACGGCCAGCGACTGCCGGCGATCATCGAAGCGCTGGCCTTCGCGGCGCCTGGCCTGCCGGTTCTGGAACTGCCCGCCTGGGACTGCCTGCCCTATGACCGTGTTTCGCCCGGCGCGGATGCCGCCGCGCGGCGGCTCGACGCGCTTTCCGCCATCATTGCGCTCGCCAAGAAGCCGCATCGCGCCGTGATCCTCACCACCGCCAATGCGCTGCTTCAGCGCATACCGCCGGCCGGGTTGATCGAAGCGCAGACCTTCCATGCCAGGCCCGGCAACCAGATCGACATGAAGGTGCTGATCGCGCGGCTGGAGACCTCCGGCTTCGAGCGCGTGCCGACCGTGCGCGACGTCGGCGAGTTCGCGGTGCGCGGCGGCATTCTCGACCTCTTCGCGCCCGGTTGGAGCGAGGCGCTGAGGCTCGACTTTTTCGGCGACACGCTGGAATCGATCCGTATTTTCGACGTGGCGACCCAGCGCACCACCGGACAGCGCAAGTCGATGGCGCTGCAGGCGATGAGCGAGGTGGCGCTGACGCCGGAGACGATCAGCCGCTTCCGCCGCTCCTATATCGAGGCTTTCGGCGCACCGTCGCGCGACGACGCGCTCTACGCCGCGGTCAGCGAAGGGCGCCGCTTCGCCGGCATGGAGCACTGGCTGCCCTTCTTTTACGAACGGCTGGAGACGGTGTTCGACTATCTGCCGGATGCGCCGGTTGTCTTCGACCATCTGGCGCATGAGGCGCTGGCCGAGCGTCACACGCTGATCCTCGACCACTATGAGGCTCGCCGCAAGCAGGCCGACGGCGCGCTGAAGGATGCGGTGCCCTATAAGCCGGTGGCGCCGGACCTGCTTTACCTCTCGCCGGAGAACCTCAGAGCTTCGCTCGGCCCGCGCGAAGACATCGACTTCACCGTCTTCGATGCGCCCGATGTCGGCGGCAGAAAAGTCTTCCATGCCGGCTCGCGGCATGGCCGCCGCTTCGCCGAGGAGCGCGCCGACCCCAACATCAACGTCTTCGACGTCGTGGTGAAGCACATCGCCGACGAGCGCGCCGCGCGACGCCGTGTCGTCGTCGCCGGCTGGACCGAAGGCTCGCTCGACCGGCTCGGCCAGATCCTCGCCGAACACCATCTCGGCAACCTCAAGCCCGTCGCGACGCTTGCCGAGGTTGAAAAGCTCGAGCCGGGGCAGGCGGGGCTCGCCGTGCTGCCGCTCGAATCGGGCTTCGAGACCGACGGCATGGTCGTCGTCGCCGAGCAGGACATTCTCGGCGACAGGCTGATCCGCCGCTCGAAGCGCAAGAAGCGCGCTTCCGACTTCATCGCGGAGGCCACGTCGCTGTCTTCAGGCGACATCGTCGTCCATGCCGATCACGGCATCGGCCGCTTCGTCGGCCTGCGCACCATCGAGGCGGTCGGCGCGCCGCATGACTGCCTCGAAATCCACTACGCCGGCGACGACCGCCTGTTTCTGCCGGTGGAAAACATCGAGCTCCTGTCGCGCTACGGGGCGGACTCGGCGGAAGCCGCGCTCGACAAGCTCGGCGGCGGCGCCTGGCAGGCGCGCAAGGCGCGGCTGAAGCGGCGCCTGCTCGATATGGCCGGGCAGTTGATCCGCATCGCCGCCGAGCGGCAGATGCGCGCCGCGCCGACTATGATCCCGGCTGAAGGCCTCTATGGCGAGTTCGCCGCCCGCTTTCCCTATGAGGAAACCGACGATCAGCAGACGGCGATCGATTCCGTCATGGACGATCTCGGCGCCGGCAAGCCGATGGACCGGCTGGTCTGCGGCGACGTCGGCTTCGGCAAGACGGAAGTGGCGCTGCGCGCCGCCTTCATCGGGGCGATGGAAGGATTCCAGGTCGCGGTGGTGGTGCCGACGACATTGCTGTCGCGCCAGCACTTCAAAACTTTTTCGCAGCGCTTCTCCGGCCTGCCGATCCGCATCGCGCAGGCGTCGCGCCTGGTCGGCTCAAAGGAACTGGCCGAAACCAAGAAAGGCATCGCCGAAGGCACGGTCGACATCGTGGTCGGCACCCACGCGCTGCTCGGCAGCTCGATCTCGTTCAAGAATCTCGGCCTGCTGATCATCGACGAGGAGCAGCATTTCGGCGTCAAGCACAAGGAGCGGCTGAAGGAGCTCAAGAACGACGTGCATGTGCTGACGTTGTCGGCGACGCCGATCCCGCGCACGCTGCAACTGGCGCTGACCGGTGTGCGCGAACTGTCGCTGATCGCCACGCCGCCGGTCGACCGCATGGCGGTGCGCACCTTCATCTCGCCATTCGATCCGCTGGTCATCCGCGAGACGCTGCTGCGCGAGCGCTATCGCGGCGGCCATTCCTTCTATGTCGTGCCGCGCATCAGCGATCTTGCCGAAATCCATGATTTCTTGAGGGAATCCGTACCGGAGCTGAAAGTGGCGGTCGCCCACGGGCAGATGCCGGCCGGCGAACTCGACGACATCATGAATGCCTTCTACGACGGCCAGTACGACGTGCTCCTGTCGACGACCATCGTCGAATCCGGCCTCGACATCCCGACCGCCAACACGCTGATCATCCATCGTGCCGACATGTTCGGCCTGGCCCAGCTCTATCAGTTGCGCGGCCGTGTCGGCCGCTCGAAGGTGCGCGCCTACGCGCTGTTCACGCTGCCGGCGAACCGCAAGCTCACCGACACGGCCGAGCGCCGGCTGAAGGTGCTACAGTCGCTCGACACGCTCGGCGCCGGCTTCCAGCTCGCCAGCCATGACCTCGACATCCGCGGCGCGGGCAATCTTCTCGGCGAAGAGCAGTCCGGGCACATCAAGGAGGTCGGTTTCGAGCTTTACCAGCAGATGCTGGAGGAGGCGGTGGCCGAGGTGAAGGATTCGGGCGAAGTGCAGGATGGCGGCTGGTCGCCGCAGATCGCGGTCGGCACGGCCGTGATGATCCCGGAAAGCTATGTGCCCGATTTGCAGCTCAGGATGGCGCTCTACCGCCGCCTCGGCGAACTCGAAACCACCGAGGAGATCGATGGTTTCGGCGCCGAGCTGATCGACCGTTTCGGGCCGCTGCCGGAGGAGGTGACGCACCTTTTGAAAATCGTCTTCATCAAGGCGCTCTGCCGCAAGGCCAATGTCGAGAAGCTCGACGCCGGACCCAAGGGCGTCGTCATTCACTTCCGCAAGCGCGAATTCCCCAACCCCGTCGGACTGGTCAGGTTCATCGGCGAGCAGGGGTCGCTGGCCAAGATCAGGGCCGATCACAGCGTCGTCTTCATCCGCGACTGGCCGAACGCAGAGAAACGCTTGGCCGGATCGGCAGTGGTGATGACGCAATTGGCGCGGTTGGTCGACAAAGCCGCCTAACGGCTTCGCCGCGGCGCTCTGGCAGGCGAAGGCATTCGCCACTGCTGAAATTCCCGTCTAGAATAGGAAATCGGCTTCGTGTAAGGAGCCGCGATCCTAGTCACAGGGTTTTGCGGGCGAGGGCCTGCTTGTTCGATTGACGCAATTCCGGACGGTGGGCACGGCGAAGTCGCCGAGCCTAAACGTTTCACACTTTCCGGGAATTGTTCTGAAAGGGCGTTTGGGTGCAGCGATGACGAAATGGTCGCCGAATTCGTGGAGAGCAAAGCCGATCAAGCAAGTTCCGGTCTATCCGGACCTTGCGGCGCTGGAGGTCACGGAAGCGCGGCTTGCCACCTACCCGCCGCTCGTTTTTGCCGGTGAGGCGCGCAAGCTAAAGAAGCAACTGGCGGCGGTCGCTGCCGGCGAAGCTTTCCTGCTCCAGGGTGGCGACTGCGCCGAGAGCTTTGCCGAGCATGGCGCCGACAACATCCGCGACTTCTTCCGCGTTTTCCTGCAGATGTCTGTCGTGCTCACCTTCGCCGGCGCGCAACCGGTGGTGAAGGTCGGCCGCGTCGCCGGCCAGTTCGCCAAGCCGCGCTCGTCCGACAGCGAGACCAAGGGCGGCGTAACCCTGCCGAGCTATCGCGGCGACATTATCAATGGCATCGAGTTCGACGCCAAGTCGCGCATCCCCGATCCGGCCAGGCAGGAGATGGCCTACCGCCAGTCGGCGGCGACACTCAATCTTCTGCGCGCCTTCGCGCAGGGCGGCTATGCCAGCCTGGAGAACGTGCATCGCTGGATGCTGGGCTTCGTCGCAGACAGCCCGCAAGGCGAAAAATACGAATCGCTCGCCAACCGCATCACCGAGACGATGGATTTCATGCGCGCGGTCGGCATCACGTCGGAAACCAATTTCGCGCTGCGCGAGACCGATTTCTACACCAGCCACGAGGCGCTGCTGCTGGGTTATGAAGAAGCGCTGACCCGCGTCGATTCGACCTCGGGCGACTGGTACGCGACCTCGGGCCACATGATCTGGATCGGCGACCGTACCCGCCAGCCCGACCATGCGCATGTCGAATATTGCCGAGGCATCAAGAACCCGCTCGGCCTGAAATGCGGTCCGTCGCTGACGCCGGACGGCCTCATGGAACTGATCGACCTGCTCAACCCCGAGAACGAGCCGGGCCGGCTGACGCTGATCGCGCGCTTTGGATCCGACAAGGTGGCGGAGCATCTGCCGAAGCTGGTGCGGGCGGTGAAGAAGGAAGGCCGCAACGTGGTGTGGTCGTCGGACCCGATGCATGGCAACACCATCGAGGCGGCCGGCTACAAAACGCGGCCATTCGACCGCATTCTCAAGGAAGTGCAGACCTTCTTCGAGGTGCATCGCGCCGAGGGCACGCATCCGGGCGGCATCCATGTCGAAATGACCGGCAAGAACGTCACCGAATGCACGGGCGGCGCCCGCGCCATTACCGCCGAGAATCTGCAGGATCGCTACCACACGCATTGCGATCCGCGCCTCAACGCCGACCAGGCGATCGAGCTCGCCTTCCTGGTCTCAGACCTCTTGAAGAAGAGCCATCCGGTCCAGCACAAGCAGGCCGCCAGCGCCTGAGCCAACTGCTGGCGATCGAACCCGGGCGCCGGAGCAAATCCGGCGCTCTTTTCGTTTGGGGCCGGCCCGGCACGGCGTTTCGCCAAAAACCTTACGAAAATTTATAGTTACGCGACCATCGCAAGACCAAGATTGAGGTGGAGGTGTCGCCGCCGCGGTCGAGAAACCGCGCACACGGCACAGGTTCCGCCATGCGTCACGAGCATGCCATCATCCATCACCGCGCGATCGACTTCTGGTCGGCGCGGGCGGCGGTGCTTGTCGTCATCTGCCTGCAGCTTCTGGTCATCAACGATCTGTCGTTCGGTCCGCGCTGGTTGGCGCCCGCGATCGAGGCGGCGCTGCTGGTGCCCCTGTCGTCGCGACGGCCTGGACGCAGATGGCGACGCAGAAGGCCGTCGACCACGAACATTGGTACGCGATCGGCCGGTTCCGCGTCTTCATCCGCCGCACCGCCCTGGTCATGACCGGCGTCATCAGCATCATGAATTGCGGCTCGCTGGTCTTCCTGGTCAGGGCGCTGCTCGAAGGCCATGCCGGCGCCGGCACGACACTGCTGCTCGATGCGCTGAATATCTGGGTCACCAACGTCATCGTCTTCGCGCTGTGGTTCTGGAGCACCGATCGCGGCGGCCCGCCGACCTGCGGTCTGGTCAAGCGCGCGCATGCCGATTTCCTGTTCCCGCAGATGACGCTGCTAGACCGCGAGGTCCGCGACTGGCTGCCGGGCTTTGTCGACTACGTGTTTCTTGCGTTCACCAACGCGACGGCGTTTTCGCCGACCGACACCTTGCCGCTCACCCAACGCGCCAAGCTCCTGATGATGGCCGAGGCGATGATCTCGCTGCTGACGATCGCGCTGGTGGCTGCGCGTGCCGTGAACATCCTCGCTTAGGTCGAAACGTCAGTGGCCGCGCACCCAGCGCATGTTCGCCAGTCTTGGATCGGCAAAGGCTGTGCGCGAGAATTCGAGCCGCTTGTCGGGGAATTCGCAAATCGCCTGGACGCCGAGCGAGCCGATGCGGATGCGCCAGGTGTGAGGCTCGAGCGGCTTGGCCTTGGCAAAGCCCTTGCACGTCAGGAGCGCGATGTTGGCGCCCTTCGGATCGCGCGCCGAACGATAGCGGATCGCCTGCATCTCGGCCTCGCGCGCGACGTCGGCGATGGCCTGGCAGGCGGCATAGTCGGTCGGATGCGTCCAGACCCTCTCGTCGCGGTCGAGCGGCGGCCGGGTGAGGTCGATCGCCTTCTCGCATTTGATCGCCGCGGCAAAGGCGGTGTATTCGGCCGCGTCGTTCGGCCATTGCGTCTGCGGCGATTCAGCGAAGAACAGCAAGCGGTAGAAGGCCATTTCCGCCACGGCCGTCAGCACGGTTTCGGCGGCGTAGTAGACGCCTTTGGTCTTGCCCGCGCGGCGGAAGCGCGAGCCATACGGATAGATCGAGCCGTAGCGGAAGGGTGTCGCCAGAAGATAATGAAGATGGCGGCATTCGAGCGGGACCCGCGGCTTGGTCTCCTCGATGAGGTCCTCCAGCAGGCCCTGTTCGTCAAGCGTGTCGACGAGCTTGAGCGTCGAGACGCGGTGCTGCGCCTCGACCATCCGCCAATACTTGCCTTCGAGCCTGACGGCCTCAGACGAGAGCGCGTCGGGAGTCCAGGTAGGCGATGACATCGACAAGTCCGGCAATGGTGAGGATCTTTTCGAGCGGCGTGCCGTCGAGCGCCGTGTTCGGGTTCTTCAGCCATGCCCGGGCGACGGTCTCGTCGCCGCCGACGATGGCGTCGAGCGAGCGGAACAGCCGGACGAACAGCACCGCAAGCTCGAACGGCTTGGTGCCGCGCTCGAGCAGGAATTCCTGCTTGCGCATGCGCGAGACCGTCGCTTCCGAGACGCCGATGACCAGCGCCAGCGTCCTCGCGGTGATGTCGAGTAGGTCGGCCGCGCGCAGCGTAGCCTTGGTA
>NZ_RZSL01000297.1:0-7594 GCF_003997355.1 Mesorhizobium sp. M1E.F.Ca.ET.041.01.1.1
CGTCCTTCTATCCGGACAAGCTCGCCAAGGCCAAGCAGTTGCACTACGCCAGCCGCCAGGTGCCGAGCATCGAGGTCAACGGCACCTATTATTCCAGCTTCAAGGAACCGACCTTCGTGAAATGGGCCGGCGATACGCCGGACGGCTTCGTCTTCTCGCTGAAGGGCAACCGCTTCGTCACCAACCGCCGCGTGCTCGGCGAGGCCGGCGAATCGATGATGCGCTTCCTTGGTTCCGGCGTCGCCGCGCTTGGCGAAAAGCTCGGGCCGATTCTTTGGCAGTTCGCACCGACGAAAAAATTCGACCCGGACGATTTCGAAGCCTTCCTGAAGCTGCTGCCTGAAAAGCAGGACGGGGTTTCGCTCCGCCATGCGCTCGAGGTGCGGCATGACAGCTTCATAGTGCCGGAGTTCCCGGCGCTGGCGCGCAAATACAATGCCGCGATTGTCTATGCCGACCACGCCAAATATCCGGCGATTGCCGACGTCACCGGCGATTTCGTCTATTTGCGGCTGCAGACCGGCAGCGATGACAATCCCGACTGCTACACGCCGAAGGGGCTCGACGAATGGACGGCGCGGGCAAAGACCTGGGCGGAAGGCAAGCAGCCGGTCGACCTGCCCCGCGCCGATCCCAAGACCGATGCGCCGGTCAAGCCCCGCGACGTGTTCGTCTACTTCATCACCGAAGGCAAGGTTCGCGCGCCCTTCGGCGCCATGGCGCTGATGAAGCGGGTGACGGCCTAGAGCTGCGGACCTCCAACGCAGCCCATTGTTCAAACGCGAGAACTCTGCCCGGCGCGCCACACGACGCTAGACTAGGCATCAAACGAAGGTCACCACAGACGATTGCGACGATCATGCCGCTTCCGCTGACACCTGATATACAGGGTCAGTTCAAATATTCTGCCGCAATTTCTGTGTAGTCGAAGCCGCCCGATCGACCGCCAAGATGTTTGGCGAGGAAGTCTTCGATGAGGCGCGCGCGTCGAAGCTTTGTCTGCCAGCGGTCATATCCGTGTCCTTCCTTATCGAAATAGACCGCGGTCACGTCTTTTCCTGCAGCTTTCAGGGCCCCCTCGAACTCCTCGGTTTGCTCGAAGCCTACTATTTGGTCCTGCTTGCCGGCTGTGATGAGGATGGCCCCTTGGACATTCGCGGCGTGGGTCGAAGGGGACCGTTCCCGCATTTCGGCAAGACTTGCCTCATTGCCTGGATCGCCGAAATAGCGTTTCATTTCGTCGAGGTGAAGGCCCCATGAAAACGGGTTGTTCTGCATCTGGTAGGCGATGTCCATCACGCCGTAGTCGACGATCGCCGCTTTGAACACGCCCGGGTCGCGGGTCATTGCCAGGGCTGCGGAGTAGCCGCCGTAGCTGCCGCCCATCACGGCCATGTTGGACTTGTCGGCGATGCCTTGCCCGACCAGCCAGTTCGCCGCGTCAACGATGTCGTCCTGCATGGCCTTGCCGATCTCGCCGTAGCCTGCTGCGCGGAACGCCTTGCCATAGCCGGTCGAGCCGCGAAAGTTCACGGACAGAACAGCGTAGCCGCGGTTAGCGAGGAACTGGTAGTCATTGTTGTAGGCCCAGATTTCCTGCTGCGCGGGCCCACCATGGATGACGACGACCGCCGGTAGGTTTTTCGGTTCGACACCGCGCGGAAGTATGAGGAAGGCCGGAATATCAAGGCCATCTCGCGCTTTGAACGATACCGGCTTGGTCTCCACCAAGGCATCCCTGCGCTTTCGTAAATCGTACTCGGCAATTTTTGTGGCTTTGCCTTTTTCAAGGTCATAGAGGAAATACTCGAACGACTGTTCGCGCCACGAACGAGCGACCGTTGCAAACCGCCCGTCCGGAGACGTCCCGAGAATATTGAAGTCCACCGGATTGTCTCCATCTAGGAGGAGCTTGGTGAACGCCTCGCCAAGCCTTGAAAACGTGCGATATTGGGGATAGCCGTCCTCGAATGTTAGAAAGTCGGGGCCTACGGCATTCTGAGCCAGCGCGAATGCTTTTTTGGCGTCCACCTTCGGATGGTCTGCGACGATGGTCTCCTCTCCTGTTCGAGGAGCCACGGTCACTAGCGCGATCCGGTCGCGCCCACGGTCGGAGAGTGCGTAAATGGGCTTTCCGCCTTCAGGATGATAAAGAATGGTGAAATCATCGCGCGCGCTGATTTCGGTTAACATCCGCCAAGGTTCGGTGGCGCTGTCACGGATCAGGAAACGCGTGCCCTCATCGCTAAGCCTATCGGCCCGAATCAATGGCATGTTGTGGCGGTCGAGCCACCAGTCGATTGTCTCGCCTTCGTTCTTCTCAAGTAACTGCTTGCCGCCACCGTCCTGCCGGACGCTGTATAGGTCGAGGAAGGCCGGGTTACGATCGTTGGAAGCCACGACCAGCCGATCATCCGGTCCCGACGGTGACGATACGATGCGCCAGTTCACGAAGCCGCGCGGCGTGACATCCGCCCAATTGTCGCGCTTGGGCTTCAGGGGATCGATCTGCCACAGACGGCCCTCGCTCAGCACGACCAACTCGTTCTTGTAGGAATGCCACCAGAAGTCGTCGACCTGTGCGCCCGAAAGAGTAAGAAACGATCCGGCTTGCTCGGTCCGCTTCACGCGAAGGATGGTTTTCGTCCATTCGACGCCATACCAGGCGATCATGCTGCCGTCGTGGGACGGTTGATAGCCCCACTCTGCGCCTGTGTTGGCATAGAAGTCGCGCACAGGAATGAGCGGAGCCATAGCGGCTCTTGCGAGGGACGGATGTGTGGGAGCCGTTTCTTGCTCGAAATAGTAGCTGACGCCAAGCGCCGCAATCGCGACAACGATTAGGATGAATCCTATGATTCTCAGCAAGCGCATAAATATGTCCGGCTTGGAGTGTAATATCTTACAAATTCCATACTAAAAAATACCAAGCGAAACATACGCAATAATGGCCACTACGATAGAGTGCCACCGACAACACTGCCTACAGCTGCAGCGATGCAGCCCAGAAATGAATTTTCACTGAGCCGTTGCGTCCACTTCCGCCACCCCTCTCGCCGCCGTACGCGACGTGAATTCTCAACTTTTCTTCGAGGGGTCGAACATGTCATGTCTCCGCATCGTTGACGCCGTGAAAAGATGATTGCGAATGCACGAAGGCATCTTTAACACTCTGCATAGGTTGTCAACAAAACTATCGTTTCAATTTTAGGTAGTGCTAATTGAGCGATCCCAAAGTCGCAGCCCGCTTCGCTTGCATGGTTCACACAGTCGACATTCAGGTATACGCCGCTGATCGTCGAGGTGATGACGGTTGCAATTGTCCTGCGCCTGCTTGGCCTGGTGCAGCCCAGCAGAGGCCATTGGCGCCTATGCGGCATCGGCATGGATAGGGGACTATTTCCGACCCGGCAGAAGAACGACAAGCGACCTCGATCGAGACGTTCGTGGATACCTTCCGCGACGACTACGCCTGCGCGGCCAGAAAGCGGCGGCCTGACGGCTGCGTCCGAGAGACCGAGGGACTGCGCCTGATTTTCGACCGCGCTTCGGCATGACCCAAATGGGGGGATGTCCCTGCATGCCTGGATGCCTAGCCTATGGGTACAGGAGGCATCCTAGTCTAGTCGGCGGTTGGCTTGTCGGAACCTGCTGGCCATCTTGACCGTTCTGTCTCAGCCGCTGACCGCGGGAGGCCCTGCGAGTCACACTGGTCATCTCGCCGAAGATCGACGGCGAGGCAGTCACCTCGCGAAACGTTTGCCAAATCCCGCGACGTTCGGAAAGGAGCGAGGAAAGATGACCGTCATCCTCGGCGCGTTGCTCACCATCGCCGGCGTCGTGTATATGGCAAGCGCCACTTTGAGACGCGGGCGTCTGAGCGATCCAGCACCTACAGCGCCGAATCGGCCGGCGCCGAATCTGGCAACACCGGGCCCGACACTGGAGCCGCGGCGACGCGGGCTCGGTTTCCTCGGCCTGTCGCAGAATTGGCCGGGTCTGGTGATGATGGGGGCAGGCATCATACTGCTGTTGTCGGTGGCGGTTCTCTGACGCTACGGAATTATCGCGTTTTCACCGCTATCGTAACGTAATCGATACTTCCTTGCCGCATTAAGGCACCTACGCCAGGTTGCAGAAGCCCGGCGACGGCAAGGACAGTGCATGCTGCTCGACTACAACTCATTGCTGCTGGCCGTCGGCTTCTCCGCTGCCTGCCTCAGCTTGACGCTTTTCGGAACCTGGCTGACCGCCCGTTCCGACAAGTTCCTGCTGACATGGGCGATCAGCGTGCTGGTGGTGGTAGTCGAGGTGTTTGCCTATGACGCCTATATCGAGGCGCCTGGAACAGCCCTCGGCGTCCTGACACTGGCGCTGCTGCTGCTCGGTTTCTCGGTGATGCTGGGCGCCGCACACCAGTTCCGGACCGGGAGTTCGCCGCTGCCGCGTATCGCGCTTGGCGCCGGCATCTCCTTCGCGCTGGCGCTGCCGGCCATGGCGCTCGGCTATGACGGGCTGGCCTTCATGCTGGAGAATTCGCTTGCGGCGCTGCTCCTGTTCGGCACGGCGCACGAATACTGGAAAGGCCGCGCGGAGGCGCCGGCGCAGCTTATTGGCGTGGCGCTGCTCTACTCGCTGACCGCCGCCTCCTTCGTGCTGTGCGCAGCCATGCTGGCATGGGGAGGCAAACTCGTCCTCGGCCACGCGCCGAGCAATTGGGCCGAAGATCTGAGCCTGGTCGTCGTTATCGCCTCGATGACCGGCATCGGCGCGCTGTCGCTGGCGCTCAACCAGGGGCGGCTTGCCCGGCACCACCAGCGCGAAGCGCGGACCGACGCGCTGACCGGGCTGCTCAACCGCCGCGCTCTGTTCGACCTGCATGGCAAGGTGCCTGTCGGCGCCTTCACCGCGATCGTGGTCTTCGACCTCGACGGCTTCAAGGCGATCAACGACCAGTACGGCCACGCCTCGGGCGACGAGGTGCTGAAGGTCTTCGCCGAAGAACTGTCCGGCAATCTGCGCCCGAACGATGCCGCCGCCCGCATGGGCGGCGAGGAATTCGCGCTGGTTCTGAAACGCACCTTGCCCGAGATGGTCGAGGGTACGGCGGAACGGATAAGGATGGCCTTCGCGGCGCGAACGATCGAGACCGAGACGGGCCAGCTCAAATGCACGGTGAGCGCCGGTTTCGCGTTCGGCAGCAACGAAGGCGTGAGCTTCGACAAGGTTCTCAGCGCCGCCGACAAGGCGCTTTACGCGGCCAAACGCGGCGGCCGCAACCGCGTGCTCGACTTCCGCCGCGCCGGCTAAGAGCCTTTACACCGGCAACTCAGGCTGTCAGTGGTGCCCGATCACTTCATTGTAGGCGTCGAGGTCGACATAGAAGACCTTGGTTATCTCGCCGATCAGCTCGTCCTCGTCATAGCCTTGCGACATCAGGATATTGATCGCCGTCATGATATCCACGCGTTCGGTGAGGCGTCGCTTCTGATAATCCTCGACAAAACGTTCCATCGCCTTCCCCTGGCAAGTTCTTTGCTGGACGCATTGACCGACAATCACTGCGGGGAAAGCTAGGCGGGTTTGCTTGCGTGGAACTTGCCGGCTGGAGCCCGCGCCTTCCCCCTCATTCGCGACTGGTACGGAAAGCGGCCGACTCACCAAGGCCAAGAAAAGACTAGCACGCGGTATAGAGCGCGCCAGAGTTACACAGGGGCTGAACCGGAGAAATATTGGGGTTGCTATTGATCGCGATGCCGCCCGAAGTCGAGCAATCGGTCTAGACTGTCAGGAACTTGCGCACATCCGGCCTGTCCAGATCCGCGGCCGGTCCGGTGTGCACGATCTGACCCCGGTCCATGATGTTGACCTCGTCGGCAAGCTCGCGGCAGAAGTCGAGATACTGCTCGACCAGCAGCACCGCGATCCCCGCCTGGTCCCGCAGATAGCGGATGGCGCGGCCGATATCCTTGATGATCGAGGGCTGGATGCCTTCGGTCGGCTCGTCGAGAACGAGCAGCTTCGGCCGCATGACCAGCGCCCGCCCGATCGCGAGCTGCTGCTGCTGGCCGCCGGACAGGTCGCCGCCGCGACGCCCCAGCATCTGCTTCAACACCGGAAACAGCTCGAAGACATGCGCCGGAACCATGCGGTCGGCGCGCTTCAGCGGCGCGAAGCCCGATTCCAGGTTTTCGCGCACCGTGAGCAGGGGAAAAATCTCCCTGCCCTGCGGCACGAATGCGATGCCCGACCGGGCGCGGTCATACGCCGCGCTCCGGTCGAGCGCCTTCCCCTCGAAGGCAACGCTTCCGCTCGTCAGCCGGTGATGGCCGACGATCGATCTCATCAAACTTGTCTTGCCGACGCCGTTGCGGCCGAGCACGCAGGTGATCTTGCCCGCGCCGGCCTTCAGCGAAACGCCGCGCAGCGCCTGCGCGGCGCCATAGTGGAGCGTGGCATTGGAGACTTCGAGCATGGTCAGCCCCTTCTCCAACGCCGGAGGAAAGCAAAATCGAAACGGTGGAACGGAACCCGCCAGATCATGCTCATCGCCCCAGATAGACTTCGACGACGCGCTCGTCGGCCGAGACGAAATCGAGCGTGCCTTCGGACAGCACCGAGCCCTCGTGCAGGCAGGTGACCTTGACGCCGAGCTCGCGCACGAAATGCATGTCGTGCTCGACGACGATCACCGAATGGTCCCGCGCGATGTCCTTGAGCAGGCGCGCGGTTTCCTCGGTTTCGGCATCCGTCATGCCGGCGACCGGCTCGTCGACAAGCAAAAGCTTCGGGTCCTGCGCCAAGAGCATGCCGATCTCCAGCCATTGCTTCTGGCCATGGCTGAGATTGGCGGCGAGCTCGTCGCGCTTGTCGCCGAGACGGATGATGCCGAGGATGTCGTCGATGCGCCGTGCCTCGGCGGCCGAGCGGCGATGGAAGAGCGCCGGGAAGATCGAACGCCGCCCTTTCAGCGCCAGCATCAGATTGTCCTCGACGCTGTGGCTCTCGAAAACGGTCGGCTTCTGGAATTTGCGGCCGATGCCCATCATGGCGATCTCGGCCTCGTCGTGGCGAGTCAGATCGACCTGGCCGTCGAAGAAGACCTCGCCCTCGTCCGGCCGCGTCTTGCCGGTGACGATGTCCATCATCGTCGTCTTGCCGGCCCCGTTGGGTCCGATGATCGCGCGCATCTCGCCCTTGTCGAGCACCAGCGACAGACTGTTGATGGCGCGAAAGCCGTCGAAGGAGACCGAGACGCCGTCGAGATAGAGGATGGTGTTCGACTTGCTCATGATCGCTCACTCCGCCGGCTGCGGTTCGGCGCCCGAGGCCGACCAGGCACCGGGCGTCCTCGCCGCCGAGCGCACGATCTTCGGCTGCGGTTCCTGCGCATCGGCGGCGAGCGAGGCCGCGCGCAACGCCCTGGCCTTGGCGCGCCAGCTGTCCCACATGCCGACGATGCCCTTGGGCAGGAACAGCGTGACGGCGACGAACAGCCCGCCCAGCGCGAACAGCCAGAATTCCGGCAGCACGCCGGTGAACCAGGATTTGCCGGCGTTGACGAGCAGCGCGCCGACGATCGGGCCGACGACTG
>NZ_RZSL01000298.1:0-7592 GCF_003997355.1 Mesorhizobium sp. M1E.F.Ca.ET.041.01.1.1
GGCTGAGGTCCATCCTTCCAACGGCATTGGTCCGAATAAATGAAAGATATAGCCCCGTATTCCGTTGGGGCAGCGACCCACCTCCCCGGGGGGAAGGCAAAAAGGTGGCGGTTAAGAGTCGAGTGCCTCGGCGTTAGACACCAGCGAAGCAGACTACAGCGACGGCGAGGACGACGGCGCAGCCGAACACTCGCTTGGCTGGACGATGAACGGCTCGAAGTCGGGCAACTTGGGCTGCTACGGCAACCAAGGAGATCTAGAGCCAGAGTTAGGTTTCGTCGGTATCGGCACAGGCTGGCGCCAGGGCGAGGACGCTTTGGACCGGGGCGAGCATGACGACGAGCCGGAGCAGTCCGACCACGTCTGACATTTTGTTTCGGCTGTTTAGGCTTCTGTGCGGGAGGCACAGACAAGGCCCGGTGGCTTCGGTTTCCGGGCCTTTTTGTTCGCGTGCCTCAATGGTTATGCGACTGCCTCGTCATTCCAATCGATGATGAAGCCATCAATGCCCGATGCTACTTAAGGGGTGGCAACCCGGTTTTGCGGCCCAAGAGCCAGTTGGCTTCAGCGGTTAGATATGAGCAAGACCACTCTCATTACTATCGCGATCCTCGCGATCAGCGTCGGCTATGCCGAAGCCGGGGGCCGCAAGATTCCACCGGTTTGCACGGCGTCAAGTCCGCTCTTCGAGGTCCTGGATGGCAAGTGTTTTCTCGTCAAAGGTTCGATGATCTATGGCGACATCGCCGATCTTTCCCAGATAATCCACTTGGGGTGGTAGGACGTGGCACCATCCCTGCCTAGACGCTAGTCACATAAGCCGGCTAACAAGTGACAGTTGGCTCGGCTGCTTGGGCGATCAGTGACGGATGGCGTTCCAGACTCCTGTCTGGTCGCGTCCTCGGATGGGCATAGGAGAGCATTCCTATTTTGTAGAGCGACTGGCAGTTGCCACCGCTGTTTAAGGTCGCAGAAAAAATGTCGACATTCGATTATACTTGATGACGTCGAACTTCCCGGTGGCGGCCTCGTCATGGCAAATCAAAGCCCGTCACCAGCGTCCTCCCGGTGGCGGGCTTTGAATTAGCTGAGCCTAAAATTATTAATGCCGGGCGCTCAAAGCTAGCGCATAATGCGGGTCTGCCCCGCCCACACCGGGGTAAGGGGCCCGGCCTGTACGCCCCAGTCACCCCGACTCCCCCGACAGGCCGGGTACCGGTAGACCCAGACCTTAGGCGCGAGCCTCAAAGCACTTGTCATCTGGCGAGCGATCAGGAATATAATCCTCACCGGTGCGGCGACCCCATCAACGAGGATCGCCAATGACCTTCACTGAAGACACGCTCGGCAAGAAGCTCGAAGCCGGCACGGGTCTGTCGGTCGACTGTCTGACCTGCAAGCGAAAGGCGACGCTCGACGTTGCCGAACTGGTGAAGCGGCTCGGGCCAGACCATGGCGCGATGCTCTGGAGCCTGATCAAGGTCCTCTTTTGCCATGAGTGTCGGGACGCTGGCCGCGACGACCGAAACCTGCAGTTCACCAACCATGCGATGACGCCGGACAAGCGCAAAGGCTGAAAGCCTGTGCTTGAGCCGGGCGGCCCGGCAGGCTGACGGGGTAGGCCAGCGAACGCCGGGCCTGACCGGTGGGGGCTCGGGGGCGAGACCTGGCACCGGCTGAATGCATTTTACCAGCGTTCGCGACCGGCACCGCCATGCGAACGAAGGACGCTCAGCGCAGCGGCACGCAAGCGCAGAGAGCAGCCATCCCGGCGCGCTGCGCCACCATCAGTTCGCCGACGCCCTCCTTTACTAGCAGGGGCTTTTGGTCGGCCGTCTAGCTCGATAAGCGAGGCCCTGCTTTCGGAGCAGCGATGCTGCGCGGGACGATCAAGGGAGGCGTTTTGGCCTTCAATATCGCGTCGCCGTCGCATTCACGGACATTCTGCGGACAGAGCTTTAAAGAAACAGCAGAAGGGTCCCCAACCTGCCGTATGTAGCTGATTTAGCGATGTTCTTGGTGAGCGCGATGGGATTCGAACCCATGACCTACTGATTAAAAGTCAGTTGCTCTACCGGCTGAGCTACGCGCTCCCGTGGGCTGGAAACGCCGCCCTCGAAATTGCGCGGAACATAGGGAGAGTACATCGGCCGGTCAACCGGAAAAAGATCACCCGCAAGTCTTGTTTCTCGCGGCGTCAAGATCCTCCCGAACCCTGCCCCAGGCAAGGCCGGAAGGTCGACCCATCGGGTCGTGCGCGTCGTATTGAACGGAATCGCGAGGCGTGCTTAAATCATTGTTTTCATGCATGTCTTGCTCCCAAGCCGACTGCGCGCATCGGGCGTGCTCGTCGAATGCGACCTGGCGTTTGGCGGAACTATCGCACCGCGCGACCGTTGCCCCCGCAAGGGACGACAACCACCCTCGAGGAGAAGACCATGAACAAGATTTCATCGGGTCTGCTGGCAACCGCGCTATCGGTTTCGTTCGCTGCGGCGGAGATCGTGCCGGTCAGTGCTCAGCCGAACTATGTGCCGCAAGGCCAGGACCTCTCGAATGTCCAGACAGTACAATACCAGGACTGGAGAAAGCGCCGTAGTTTCAATCGCTCCCAAAGCGGCATGTATGAGCGCAATGGTGCCGTGTACTGGAACGGCCATCGCGGCTACCGCGAATATCATCGCGGCTATCGCCGTCACGGCGATTTCTGGTTCCCGCTTGCGGCATTCGCTACCGGCGCGCTGATCACCGGCGCGATCGTTAACAGCCAGAACCGCTATGCGGATGCGCATGTACAGTGGTGCTACGACCACTACAGAAGCTATCGCGCCTCGGACAATACATACTTGTCCAGATACGGCAGACGCGAGTGCCGCTCGCCCTACTGACGGGCCCCAGTCGGTACCGCAGAGTCGTTGACCGAGCCCGCATCGAAAGGCGCGGGCTCTCTTTGATGGGTCTCAGTTCGTGCTCAGCGTCCTGCGCACGGCATCGCGCCAACCCGCGAGCTTTGCCGAGCGCGTGCCGGCATCCATGTCCGGCTTGAAGCGGCGGTCGAGCGCCCAGGTCTTGGCGAATTCCTTCGCCTTCGGCCACACACCGGCTTTCGATCCGGCGAGCCAGGCGGCGCCCAGCGCAGTCGTCTCCAGGATGGTCGGGCGGTCAACCGGCGCGTCGAGAATGTCGGCCAGCCGTTGCATGGTCCAGTCCGACGCCACCATGCCGCCATCGACCCGAAGCACGGTTCTGGCCGAGGCGCCTTTCCAGTCCTTGCGCATCGCGTCGAGCAGGTCACGGGTCTGGTAGGCGACAGATTCGAGAGCCGCGCGCGCGAACTCCGCCGGACCAGAATTGCGGGTCAGGCCAAAGATGGAACCGCGCGCATCGGCGTCCCAATGCGGCGCGCCGAGCCCGACGAAGGCCGGCACCAGATAGACAGCCTGCGCCGGATCGGCGGCCGCGGCGAGCGCACCGCTCTGCTCGGCCTTGCCGATCACCTTGATGCCGTCGCGCAGCCATTGCACGGCGGCGCCCGCAATGAAGATCGAGCCTTCCAGCGCATAGGTGGTCCTGCCGTTCAGCCGATAGGCGATGGTGGTGAGCAGCCGGTTCTTCGAGCGCACCAGGTCGGCGCCGGTGTTGAGCAGCGCGAAGCAGCCGGTGCCGTAAGTGGATTTCATCATGCCGGGCTCGAAACAGGCCTGGCCGATGGTCGCCGCATGCTGGTCGCCGGCGACCCCGAAGATCCTCATCTCGGCGCCGAAAAGGCTCTTCTCGGCGACGCCGAAATCATCGGCGCAATCCTTCACCTGCGGCAGGATCGCGGCCGGTATGTTCAGGATCGACAGCAGCTCGTCGTCCCAGGCGTTCTTCTCGATGTTGTAGATCAGTGTGCGCGAGGCGTTGGTGGCGTCGGTGGCGTGCACCTTGCCGCCGGTCAGCCGCCAGATCAGGAAACTGTCGATCGTGCCGGCGAGCAGTTCGCCCTTCTCGGCGCGCTTCCTCGCGCCCTTCACCTTGTCCAGCATCCAGGCGATCTTGGTGCCGGAGAAATAGGGGTCGAGCAGCAGCCCGGTCTTGCGGGTGAATTTCTTCTCCAGCCCCTGCTTCCGGAGCTTCTGGCAAAGCGGCGCGGTGCGCCGGTCCTGCCAGACGATGGCGTTGTGGATCGGCTTGCCGGTCGCCTTGTCCCAGATGACGACCGTCTCGCGCTGGTTGGTGATGCCGATCGCCGCCACGTCGAATGCTGCGCGGCCGGCCGCTTTCAGCGCCGCTTTGACCGTCGCGACCACGCTTGACCAGATGTCTTCCGGGTCATGCTCGACCCAGCCGGAGGCCGGATAATGCTGCGGAAATTCCTGCTGGCCGATGCCTGCTACCTTCATCTCGTCGTCGAACAGGATCGCCCGGGTCGATGTCGTTCCCTGGTCGATGGCCAGCACAAAACCGCTCATTCCGTTCCCTCCACTTCTCATAGAACAGGGGAGACGGCAAAGCCGCCTCCCCTGCATTTCCTAACATGGGCGAGCACGCCCATGTCATGCCGTTACTTCTGCCAGCTCTTCACCAGTTCGTCGTAGTTGATGGTGATCGGCTTTTCCTTCTCGTTCTCGATCTTGAGCTGGGGCGCGAGATTGCCCTTCTTGACCGCGTCGGCGTTCCAGTAGGCAAGGTCGTGCTCTTCGGCCATCTTCGGGCCGATATCGCCCTGGACGCCCGACTTCTCGATGCGGCTCATGACCTTTTCCTGCTCGGCGCAGAGCGAGTCCATCGCTTCCTGCGCGGTCTTGGCGCCCGATGAGGCATCGCCGATCGCCTGCCACCAGAGCTGGGCCAGCTTCGGGTAGTCAGGCACGTTGGTGCCGGTCGGCGACCACTGGACACGGGCCGGCGAGCGATAGAACTCAATCAGGCCGCCGAGCTTCGGAGCACGCTCGGTGAAGCTCTTGTCGTGGATCGTGCTCTCGCGGATGAAGGTCAGGCCGACATGGCTCTTCTTCACGTCGACGGTCTTCGAGGTGACGAACTGCGCGTAGAGCCAGGCGGCCTTGGCGCGGTCGGTCGGCGTCGACTTCATCAGCGTCCAGGAACCCACGTCCTGGTAGCCAAGCTTCATGCCGTCCTTCCAGTAGACGCCGTGCGGCGACGGCGCCATGCGCCATTTCGGCGTGCCATCGTCGTTCAGCACCGCCTTGGCGCCGGCGTCGACCATCGAGGCGGTGAAGGCGGTGTACCAGAACATCTGCTGGGCAACCGCACCCTGCGCCGGAACCGGGCCGGCTTCAGAGAAGGTCATGCCTTGGGCTTCCGCCGGAGCGTAGGCCTTCAGCCAGTCGAGATACTTCTGGATCGAGTAGACAGCAGCCGGACCATTGGTGTCGCCGCCACGTGCGGTGCAGGAGCCGACGGGGCGCGAATTCTCGTCGACCTTGATGCCCCACTCGTCGACCGGCAGGCCGTTCGGAATGCCTTTGTCGCCATTGCCGGCCATGGACAGCCAGGCGTCGGTGAACCGCCAGCCGAGCGACGGGTCCTTCTTGCCGTAGTCCATGTGACCGTAGACCTTCTTGCCATCGATCTCGCGGCCGGTGAAGAATTCGGCGATGTCCTCATAGGCTGACCAGTTGACCGGCACGCCAAGGTCGTAGCCGTACTTGGCCTTGAAGTCGGCCTTGTTCTTTTCGTCGTTGAACCAGTCGTAACGGAACCAGTACAGGTTCGCGAACTGCTGGTCGGGAAGCTGGTAAAGCTTCTTGTCCGGAGCGGTGGTGAAGGAGGTGCCTATGAAGTCCTTCAGGTCGAGGTTCGGATTGGTGACGTCCTTGCCGTCGCCTTCCATCCAGTCGGAGAGATTGCGCACCTGCTGGTAGCGCCAGTGCGTGCCGATCAGGTCGGAATCGTTGACCCAGCCGTCATAGAGGTTCTGGCCGGTCTGCATCTGGGTCTGGATCTTCTCGACGACATCGCCTTCCTGGATCGTGTCGTGCGTGACCTTGATGCCGGTGATGGCGGAGAAAGCAGGCGCCAACACCTGCGACTCATAGGAATGGGTCGCGATGGTTTCCGACACGACCTTGATGTCCATGCCGGCAAACGGCTTGGCAGCGTCGATAAACCACTGCATTTCCTTTTCCTGATCGGCGCGCGAGAGCGTCGAGAGCGGACCGATCTCCTTGTCCAAGAAAGCCTTGGCCTCGTCCATACCGGCATAGGCGTTGCCAGCCCCGAGCAACAGGGCAATGGCGGTCGTTGATGTTAAAATTTGCCGTCGCATGTGTTTCCTCCGTTTTAGGTTTCAAGTGCGATCTGGAGCGGTCGCCCAGCACGCGACCGCTCCGACAGTTTCCCCCTCTATACGTAGCGGAACACGCCGATGGCGTAGACTACGGAGAGAGCGAGAGCCCACCACAGGTTGGGTCCGACAAAACCCAGCCAAGCGAGATGGATAAAGGCGCTGCCGAGCAGCGACAGGAAGAGACGGTCGCCGCGCGTCGTCTCGAAGCGCAGCACGCCGACGCGCGGATTGCCGCCCGGCGAGACATATTCCCAGACGCCCATGCCGCAGAGCATCAGCACGATGACGATGAAGAAGGCGGCCGTCGGCAAGGTCCACGCCATCCACGAGAAGTCGAGGTTCATGGCTTAGACCCTCCCCAGGGCAAAGCCCTTGGCGATGGTGGTGAGGATGAACTTATGTGTTCGTTTCATCACACCCTCCCCAGGGCGAAGCCCTTCGCGATGTAGTTGCGGACGAACCAGATGACGACCGCGCCAGGGATCAGCGTCAGCACGCCGGCGGCTGCGAGCAACCCCCAGTCCATGCCGGCGGCCGAGACGGTGCGCGTCATGGTGGCTGCGATCGGCTTGGCATCGGTGGTGGTCAGCGTGCGCGCGATCAAGAGTTCCACCCATGAGAACATGAAGCAGAAGAAGCAGGCGACACCGATGCCGCTGGCGATCAGCGGCATGAAGATCTTGATGAAGAAGCGCGGGAAGGAATAGCCGTCGATATAGGCGGTCTCGTCTATCTCCTTCGGCACGCCTGACATGAACCCTTCCAGGATCCACACTGCCAGCGGCACGTTGAACAGGCAGTGCGCCAGGGCCACGGCGATATGCGTGTCGATCAGACCGAAGGCCGAATAGAGCTGGAAGAACGGCAGCGCGAACACCGCCGGCGGGGCCATGCGGTTGGTCAGCAGCCAGAAGAACAGGTGCTTGTCGCCGAGGAAACGGTAGCGCGAAAAGGCGTAGGCCGCCGGCAGCGCCACGGTGACCGAGATCACCATGTTGATCACCACATAGGTGATGGAGTTGATGTAGCCCGAATACCAGGACGCATCGGTGAAGATGGTGCGGTAATTAGCGAGTGTCGGATTGTGCGGGAACAGCGTCAGCGACGACACGATCTCCGCATTGGTCTTGAAGCTCATGTTGATGAGCCAGTAGATCGGCAGCAGCAGCGCGACGATGTAGAGCGTTGGCACGATCCACCACCAGCGCGATTCCTCGCCGCGTCGACGCATCAGCCTTGCGACCTCGTCCTGCGACAGCGTGCTGCCCACGCCTTCCGAAACGGTTGTCTCGCTCAC
>NZ_RZSL01000299.1:0-7557 GCF_003997355.1 Mesorhizobium sp. M1E.F.Ca.ET.041.01.1.1
CTGGAAAAGCTGCTGCGCGAGGAGTTCGTCGGCACCGATGCCTTCGTCAAGCCGCTCGAGCTCGGGCCGCCGGTCGGACGCCCCGTGCAGTACCGCGTCGGCGGTCCCGACATCCAAACGGTGCGCGAGCTGGCGCAGCAATTCGCAGGCTTGATTTCGGCCAACCCGAAGCTTGGAGCACCCACCTTCGACTGGAACGAGCCGCAACGGGTGCTGAGAGTCGACGTGCTGCAGGACAAGGCGCGCCAGCTCGGCATCACCTCCTCCGACATCGCCAGCGCGCTGAACAGCACCGTCGGCGGCGCGACAATCACGCAGGTGCGCGACGCCACCTATCTGATCAATGTCGTGGCGCGCTCGCGCGAGGCCGACCGCAGCTCGATCTCGACACTTCAAAATATGCAATTGCCGACCGGCACGGGCGAGTCGATCCCTTTGGCGGCCATCGCCAACTTCCGCTACGACCTCGAGCAGCCGACGGTATGGCGGCGCAACCGCACGCCGACGATCACCGTGCGCGCCGGCATGGTCGGCGACGTGCTGCCGGCGACTGTCGTCAACGAGCTGAAGCCCTCGGTCGACGCCTTCATCGCCAAGCTGCCGCCAGGCTATTCGGTGCAGACCGCGGGCTCCGTCGAGGAAAGCGCCAACAGCCAGGGACCGATCGCCGCCGTCGTGCCCTTGATGCTGTTCATCATGGCGACCATCCTGATGGTGCAGTTGCAGAGCTTCCAGCGCCTCTTCCTGGTGGTGGCGGTGGCGCCGCTGGGCCTGATCGGCGTGGTGGCGGCGCTGGTTCCAAGCGGTGCGCCGCTCGGCTTCGTCGCCATCCTCGGCGTGCTGGCGCTGATCGGCATCCTGATCCGTAACTCGGTCATCCTGATCGTGCAGATCGAGGACCTCGTCGCCGAAGGCAAGGACCGCTGGGCGGCGGTGATCGAAGCGACCGAGCACCGCATGCGGCCGATCGCGCTGACGGCGGCGGCCGCAAGCCTGGCGCTGATCCCGATCGCGCGCGAGGTGTTCTGGGGGCCGATGGCCTACGCCATGATGGGCGGCATCATCGCCGGCACGGCGATAACGCTGCTGTTCCTGCCGGCGCTTTATGTGACGTGGTTCCGGATCAAGGAGCCCCCGAGGCACGTGCGGGATGGCGCTGTGGTAGACAGCGCTGCTGTTGCGGAAACGTGAGGTAAGTCGAGTTCCGTCACACCCCCCTCTGCCCTGCCGGGCATCTCCCCCGCAAGGGGGATATCAGCAGTTCTGGCGCCCTGATCTATCCTGCAGCGTTGGCGATTGGCGAAATCGACTGTGCGCTCAATCTCCCCCCTTGCGGGGGAGATGGCCGGCAGGCCAGAGGGGGTGGGAAGAAACGAGGCTTCTGCGAGACGGGCTACACCCGCACAAATCCTTCGCTCGCCCTGAGCAGGTTGCGCGTATAGTCCTCGCTCACCCGATGGCCGATCAGCTGGCTTGCGGTCAGCGTCTCCACCGCCTCGCCGTTCTGCATCACCATCAGCCGCTCGCACATATGGGTGATGATGGCGAGGTCGTGGCTGACCATCAGGAAGGTGAGCTTGCGCCGCCGCCGCACCTCTTCGAGCAGGTTCAGCACCTCCGCCTGCACCGAGGCGTCGAGCGCCGAGGTCGGCTCATCAAGCAAAAGGATCGAGGGTTCGAGGATCAGCGCGCGGGCAATCGCCACGCGCTGGCGCTGGCCGCCGGAAAGCTGATGCGCATAGCGGAAGCGAAAGCCCTTGCCGAGGCCGACCTCGTCCAGCGCGCGCTCGATGCGCTTCTCGCCGTCGGCAATGCCGTGGATCGCTAGAGGCTCCTGCAGCAGCCGGTCGACGGTCTGGCGCGGATGGAGCGAGCCGTAGGGATCCTGGAACACCATCTGCACATTGCGGTAGAAGGCCTTGTCGCGTGTTTTGCCGAGCGTTTTGCCGTTGATGGTGATGGTGCCGCCGGCGACAGGAGCAAGGCCGGTGATTGCCCTCAGCAGGGTCGACTTGCCGGAGCCGCTTTCGCCGACCAGCCCGTAGGATTCGCCTTCCCTGACTTCCAGGTTAACACCTTTGAGTGCGCGAAAACGGTCGAAGACGACTTCCAGCCCTTGGACGGAAAGCGCCGCGGTCATGCCGCCCACTCCGGCTTGCGGTCGAGCACCGGCAGCGGATGACGCTCGAAGCCGATCCTCGGCATGCAGTTGAGCAGGCCGCGCGTATAGGGATGCCGGGCGTCGCGCAACTCGGAGGCCTTGAGCTGCTCGACCACCTTGCCGGCATACATGACGACGACGCGGTCACAGAAAGAGGAAACCAGGCGCAGATCGTGCGAGATGAAGATCAGCCCCATGCCGCGCTCGGCGACCAACCTATCGAGGATGTTCAGCACGTCGAGCTGCACGGTGACGTCGAGCGCCGAGGTCGGCTCGTCGGCGATCATCAGCTCCGGACCGGCGATCAGCATCATGGCGATCATCGCGCGCTGGCCCATGCCGCCCGAGACCTCGTGCGGGTGGAGGTCGAAGACGCGAGTCGCATCGCGGATCTGCACCGCTCGCAGCATCTCCAAAGCCCGCTCGCGCGCCTCGGCCTTGGAGACCTTCTCATGCGTGCGCAGCGTCTCGACGATCTGGCGGCCGATGGTCATCACCGGATCGAGCGAATATTTCGGATCCTGCAGGATCATGGCGATGCGATTTCCCCGCAGCGCCCGGCGCTGGCTGGGCGACACCGAGAGCAGATCGATGCCGTCGAAGCTGAGCTTCTTCGCCGACACCTCAGCCTGCGGCGGGGTCAGGCCCATGATGGCGCGGCCGGTCTGCGACTTGCCGGAGCCGCTTTCGCCGACGATGCCCAGCCGCTCGCGCCCGAGCAAGAAGGAGACGCCGCGCACCGCCTGCACGAGGCCGGTGCGGGTCGGGAAGGTGACGCGCAGATCGTCGACTTCGAGCAGCGTTCCCTTTGGCTGTGCGTCCCGATTGCCGCTCATTGATCACCGCTCATTGGTCGCCACTCCGGGGATCGAGCGCATCGCGCAGGCCGTCGCCGAGCAGGTTGAAGCCGAGGCTGACGATGAGGATGGCAGCACCCGGCGCGGCAGCCACCCACCACTGATCGAGGATGAAGCGGCGGCCTGACGCGATCATCGCGCCCCATTCGGGCAGCGGGGGCTGCGCGCCGAGGCCGAGGAAGCCGAGGCCGGCGGCGGTGAGGATGATACCGGCCATGTCGAGCGTCACACGGATGATCAGCGAGGAGATGCAGAGCGGCATGATGTGGCGCAGCACGATGCGGAAGGGCGAAGCGCCCATCAGTTGCACCGCCTTGATGTAGTCGGAGTTGCGCACCGTCAGCGTCTCGGCGCGCGCGATGCGCGCGTAAGGCGGCCAGGAAGTGATGGCTATTGCCAGTACGGCGTTTTCGATGCCGGGGCCGAGCGCCGCGACGAAGGCGAGCGCCAGCACCAGCTTCGGGAAGGCGAGGAAGATGTCGGTGATGCGCATCAGGATGGCGTCGGTCCAGCCGCCTGCATAGCCGGCCACGGTGCCGACCAACAGGCCGATGGGGGCGGCAATGACGGCGACGAGAACCACCACATAGAGCGTCCAGCGCGAGCCGTAGACGATGCGCGAATAGATGTCGCGACCCAGGTCGTCGGTACCGAACCAGTGCGCGGCGCCCGGCGGCAGCAGGCGGGCGTTCTTAAGATCGCCGACGGTCGGCGAATAGGGCGCCAGCACATCGGCAAAGGCCGCGACCACCAACAGCGCGATGATGATCAGCATGCCGACCAGCGCCAAGCGATTGGCGGAGAAGCGGCGCCAAGCGACATAGGCGCGGCCGAGCCTCGCCTGCAGGCGCGAGGCCGGCCGGTCGCTGAGCAGCCATTCGCGACGGGAGATGGTGCTGACGTCGGAGGCGGTCATGACGATGCCTCTTGAAGCTGTCGACCCCCGCTCCGGTCTGCTTCGCAGACCACCTCTCCCCCGTTCGACGGGGGAAAGGAAAGGCGCCAGGCGTGCGATCCGCTTTTCCTCTCCCCCGGGCGAGGGGAGAGGTGACCCGAAGGGCCGGAGTGGGAGCGATTGGTCGCCGCCAGGCCCGAAAATGCGATAGCTCTGCTCATCCGGCCTTCGTCCTTGGGTCAAGAAGCCGATAGAGCAGGTCGGACAGAAGATTGATGCCGATGAAGACCGAGCCGATGATGATGGTGCCGCCGAGCACTGCATTCATGTCGGCGTTCTGCAGCGAATTGGTGATGTAGAGGCCGATGCCCGGCCAGGAGAAAACGGTCTCGGTCAGCACCGAGCCCTCGAGCAGGTTGGCGTAGGACAGCGCGATCACCGTCACCATCGGCACCGCGGCGTTGCGCAGCGCGTGGCCCCAGATGATGCGCGTCTCCGACAGGCCCTTGGCACGCGCCGCGACGATATATTCCTGCGTCAGCTCGTTCAGCATGAAGGAGCGGGTCATGCGGCTGATATAGGCGAGCGACAGGTAGCCGAGCAGCGCGGCCGGCAGGACGATATGACGCCAGGCGTCGTGGAAAACGTCCCACTGCCCCTGGATCGCGGCATCGAGCAGGTAGAAGCCGGTGATCGGCGTGAAGGTGTATTCGTAGACGACATCGAGCCGCGCCGGGAAAGCGATCCACTGCAGCTTGGCGTAGAACAGCACCAGCCCGAGCAGCCCCAGCCAGAAGATCGGCACGGAATAGCCGATCAGGCCGACGATGCGCGCGATCTGGTCGATGAGGCTGCCGCGCCGGACCGCAGCCAGCACGCCGAGCGGCACGCCGATGACGGCGCCGATCAGCGTGCCCAGCGTCGCCAGCTCGATCGTGGCCGGAAAGACGCGGCGGATATCGGACATCACCGGATTGGTAGTCAGCACCGAGGTGCCGAAATCGCCGCTCAGCGCGCTTTTCACATAGATGTAGAACTGTTCGATCAGCGGCAGGTCGAGGCCCATTTCGCGGCGCGTGCGCTCGACGACGGCGGTCGGAGCCCGGTCGCCGAGAACGGCCAGCACCGGATCGATCGGGATGACGCGGCCGATGAAGAAGGTCACCGCGAGCAGACCGAGATAGGTCGTCACCGCGATGACCAGAAAACGGCCGATCGACGAGGCAATGGCGACGGCGCGGGCGCTGTCGCGCCCTGCTGCCGCCTGGTTTTCAGCTACGCTCACGCGGCGTGTCCGAAGACGCTATTCCTTCGAGACCGCCCCGACGAAGTTGGTGTCGAAGCTCGGGCCGAGCGCGAAGCCCTTGAGGCTCTTGCGCAGTCCCGCCACTTCGAGCTGCTGATGGATGATGACGAAGGGGCTGGTGTCGAGAATCTTCTTCTGCAGATCCTTGTACATGTCGGCGCGCTTGCCTGAATCCTTCTCCAGCAGCGCGGCCTCGGTCTCCTTGGTCAGGTCCGGAATGTCCCAGGCATTGCGCCAGGCGAGCGTCTTGATCTTGGCCTGGTCGGAATTGTCCGGGTTCGAGGCGAAGGTCTGGGCGTTGGAGTTCGGATCGAAATAATCCTGGCCCCAGTTGCCGATATAGATGTCGTGGTTGCGAGCGCGGTATTTGGTCAGCGTCTGCTTGCCGTCGCCGGGGATGATCTCCAGCTTGATGCCGGCCTGACCCAGCGTCTGCTGGATCGATTCCGCCATGCCCGTGGTCGGCTGGCCGGTGCGCACGTCCATGGTCACGCTGAAGCCGTCCGGCAGGCCGGCCTTGGCCAAGAGTTCCTTGGCCTTGGCGACGTCGAGCTTGTAGGGATTGTCATCGACGGCACCCAGGTCGCCCTTGGGCAGGAAGGACTGGTGGATCTCGCCGATGCCCTTGAGGATGGTCGAGCTCAGGGCATCATAGTCGACCAGATATTTGAACGCCTCACGAACCTCCGGCTTGGCGAGGTTCGCGTTCTTCTGGTTGAGGCTGATGTAATAAACCGTGCCCTTAGGCGCGCTGGTGGTGGTGAGGTCGGCGTTCTTGGCGATGGCGTCGAGATCGTTCGGCTCGAGGTTGCGGGCGACATCGATGTCGCCGGCCTCGAGCGCCAGGCGCTGCGCGGAGCTTTCCTTCATGTTGCGGTAGATGACGCGGGCGAGCTTGGCCTTCTCGCCGTTGTAATTGTCGTTGCGTTCCAGAACGACGGCTTCATTGGCGCGCCATTCGCGCAGCTTGTACTGGCCCGAGCCTGCGTAGCCGGTCTTCAGCCAGGCATTGCCGAAGTCGTTGTCCCATTTGTAGTCGGCGCTCGGCGTGGCGGCCGCGACATGCTCCTTGACCAGCTTGCTGTCGACGACGGAAGCGACGGTTGCCGACAGGCAGTTCAGCACGAAGCTCGGCGCGTAGGCCTTGTCGACGACGAATTGGAAAGTCGTGTCGTCGACCGCCTTGGCCTTCTCGGTGACGTTGTCGCCGCTGATGCCCAGCTGCTCGATGATGAAGGCCGGGCTCTTGTCGAGCTTGACGGCGCGCTCGAAGGAGTAGGCAACGTCGGCCGCGGTGATCGGATTGCCCGAGGCGAACTTCATGCCGGGCTTGAGCTTGAAGGTGTAGGTCAGGCCGTCGTCGGAAACGGTCCAGCTTTCGGCAAGGTCGCCCTTGACCTTGGAGGTGTCGCTGAGGTCGAGGCGGACCAGGAGATCATAGGTGTTGCCGGTGACCTCGGCGGTCGACAGCTCGAACGCCTCGCCCGGATCCATCGAGATGATGTCGTCGATGGCGAAGCCTTCGACCAGCGTGTCGGGAGGCGAGACCGCAAAAGCGGGCGTAGCGAGCAGCGCCGACATCGCCACACCCGCAAGCAAGCCACGGAGAGCAAACTTTTCCAGCATCATGATGATCGTTCCCTGTTTTGTTGACCTGAGTTCCCGGCTCAGAACTGCATTATTCTTTGCGAAGCCGACGGCGGCTTGGACGACGTACCGTCGTGGTTTTTGTCCAGTTGGTCAACACCCTATTCGGCGGCGCTGAAGCAGCAACGCGCATTTTTGCGAGAGAGCCTATTGGGCCAGAATGGGGCGCCACGTGTCGACCTGTGCGCCGGCTAATCGAAACCTCCAATCAGGAAAAATCTGCTAAACCCTGACCCTTGGAAGCCGTCGTCATTTCAGCTGCGCAATCAGGCTCGCATCGGGAAAGCAGGTCGCGGCCTTGCCGTTCCTTGCCTGCCAGGAGCCGATCGAGCGGCGCGTCTTGAAGCCGGGCAGGCCGTCGGCGCTGCCGACGTCGTAGCCCTTGGCCTCCAGCGCCCGCTGGAGCGCGGCGATATCGGAGCGGTGGAGATCACCGACCGCACCCCACGTGCCGGCGAAGGTGGCGTCACCCTTGGCGATGCGATCGGCGGCGTGGCCGATGAACAGCGCATAGAGGTCGCTGGTGTTGTATTCTTTCAGCACATAGAAGTTCGGCGTGACGATGAAGGCCGGACCGCTGCGCCCGGCCGGCATCAGCAGGAAGCCCTCGGCCTTCAGCTCACTCGCCTGGAACGCCTTGTTGTCGGCGCGCCTGATGCCCATCGCCGCCCAGTCGGAAATCTTCTTGCCC
>NZ_RZSL01000029.1:0-23587 GCF_003997355.1 Mesorhizobium sp. M1E.F.Ca.ET.041.01.1.1
TGTAGGAATAGCCCATGCCGACCGCGCCGTCGGCGTCGGTGATGGTGACGATCGGAGTTTCCTGGCTGACGAAACTCTGGATCGCGTCGGTGCGCTTCACCTTCGGCACCAGATCGACCATTGCAAGCTCGACTTTCTCGATCTTGGCCATCGTCAGCTCCTCAAGGATTTGCCGGTTTCCGCGGAAAACAGATGCGCCTGCGACAGGTCGAAGCTCATGGCGACGCGGTCGCCGGCCTTCAACGGCCTGGGGTTCAGCATGCGCGAGACCCAGTCGCGGCGATCGAATTCGGCGAACACCAGCGTTTCGTTGCCGAGCGGCTCCGTCACCGTCACCGGCAGCTCAATCTGATGGACATCGGCGGCGTCACCCGAATGCAGGCCGTGGCCTGCTGGATAGAGGTCGTCGGGACGCAGGCCGAAAATCACCTTGTCGCCGGCGCTGACCCTAGCCTTGAAACGGCCGGGCAGCGGCAGGCTCTGGCCGCCGGCGAAAACGACCTTGCCGTCGTCAACGGTCGCCTCCTGCAGGTTCATCGGCGGCGAGCCGATGAAGCCCGCGACGAAGCGCGTGGCCGGCCGCTGGAAGACTTCATCCGGCGTGCCGACCTGCTCGATATAGCCGTCGCGCATGATGACGATGCGGTCGGCGAGAGTCATCGCCTCGACCTGGTCGTGCGTGACATAGATGACCGTGGATTTCACCTTGGCATGCAGCTTCTTGATCTCGGTGCGCATCTGGGTGCGCAGCTTGGCGTCGAGATTGCTGAGCGGCTCGTCGAACAGGAAGACGTCCGGGTCGCGCACGATGGCGCGGCCCATGGCGACGCGCTGGCGCTGGCCGCCGGAAAGCTGCGAGGGGCGGCGCTCCAGCAGCGCGTCGAGGCCGAGAATGGCCGAGGCCTCGGCGACGCGGCGGGCCATCTCCTCCTTCGGCGCGCCGGCGATCTTCAACGAGAAGCCGAGATTCTCGCGCACTGTCATATGCGGATAAAGCGCGTAGGACTGGAACACCATCGAGATGTTGCGCGAGCGCGGCGGCAGGTCGTTGACGATGCGGTCGCCGATCTCGATCGTGCCGCCGGAGATGTCCTCGAGACCGGCGATCATGCGCAGCGTGGTCGACTTGCCGCAGCCCGACGGCCCGACCAGCGCGATGAACTCGCGGTCGGCGACATCGAGGTCGATGCCGTGCACGATCTCCATGTTGCCGTAACGCTTGGTGAGTTTCTTGAGCGAGACAATCGCCACCGGATCAACCTTTCACCGCGCCGGAGGTCAGGCCGCCGACGAGGTGCTTCTGCACGATGAAAGTGAGGATAAGCGCCGGAATGATCATCACCACGGCCAGCGCGCACATGCCGCGCCAGTCGATGGTGAATTCGGCGGTGTAATCGAGCAGCCCGACGGGCAGCGTCTTCGAATTGATCGAGCGCGTGAGCTGCGAAGCCAGCGCGAACTCGTTCCAGGAGGTGAGGAAGGCGAAGATGCCGGCCGACGCGATCCCCGGTCCGGCCAGTGGAAACTCGACCTGCCAGAAGGCCTGCCAGCGCGTGCAGCCGTCGATCTGCGCCGCCTCGGCGAGGTCCTTCGGCACCTGGCGGAAGAAGCCGTCGATCAGCCAGATGGTGAAGGGCACGTTGAGCGCGACGTAGGCCAGGATCAGGCCGAAATGCGTGTCGATGATGTCGAGCCGGGCGTAGACGAAGAACAGCGGCAACGACAGCGCGATGCCGGGCACGGTGCGCGTCAGCATCAGGCCGAGGAACATCGCCGACTTGCCGCGGAAGCGGTAGCGGGCGAAGGCGTAGCCGCCGGCCATGCCGATGGCGATGGCAATGACGGTCGACGTCACCGAGATGATCAGCGAGTTGCGGAAATAATCGAGGACCGGGATGCCGCCCTTGCCGACGCCGCTGAACATGGCGATGTAGGCATCGAGCGAGACTTGCTGCGGGATCCAGACCGGCGGCTTGGCTAGGATCTCGACCGTCGGCCGCAGGGACGACAGCACGATCCAGACGCCGGGCAGGCAGATCAAAAGCATGGCGAGGAACAGGCCGACGCGATGGGCGACGACGCCAGCGCGGCGCTTCAGGCGGGCGGATGCGTTGGCGTCCATCATCACCACTCCGCGCCGATCTGGGTGCGCGCCGCGGCGAGCTTTTTGAAGAAATAGACGGTGAAGACGATCGACAGCAGGATCGAAAAATAGGCCATCGCGTTGGCGACACCCATGCGCGCGTCGCTATAGGCGGTGCGCGCCACCAGCGTCCACAACAGTTCCGTGCGGCCGGCCGGGCCGCCATCCGTCATGATCTTGACGATGTCGTAGGCGCGCGCGACGTCGAGCGAGCGGATGGTCATGGCGATATAGGCAAACGGCATGATGAAGGGCCAGGTCACATAGCGGAAGGTCTGCCACGGCGTGCAGCCATCGACTCGCGCCGCCTCGACCGGCTCCTTCGGCATGGCGAGCAGGCCGGCGAGGATCAGGATCGCGAAGATCGAGGTCGACGACCAGATCTCGGCAATCGAAATTGCGATGAAGGCAAGGTGGCCTTCGATCAGCCACGGGATGGCGTCCTGCGTCAGGCCGAGCGACTGCAGCGCGTTGTTCACCAACCCGATATTGTCGTTGAACATGAACTTGAACTGGAAGCCGACCAGGATCGGCGAGAACATCATCGGGAACATCATGATGGTGCGCAGCAGCCGCTGGCCGCGGCTGGCCTTCTCGACCAGCAGCGCAAGGCCGAGCCCCAGCAGCATCTCGAGATTGAGCGCGATGGTGAGCAAGAGCACGGTGCGGCCGAAGGCCCACCAGAAATTCGCGTTGGACAGGATGTTGCGATAGTTGCGCAGCCCGATGAAGGTGAAGAAGGTTTCCGGCCGCGTCAGCCTGAACGGCGTGAAGCTGGAATAGAAAGACAGGCAGAGCGGCACGACCACCACTGCCGCCAGCACGAGCACGGCCGGCAGCAGAAGAAGGGTTGGCGCGGAAAGCCGCTTGGCAGTCATGCAATGTTCCAAAGATGGTAGTGCTGCTGGCGATCCGTGTCGCGGCCGGCCGCATCGGTCAAAGCGGCGCCGGTCGCGAGGACCGGCGCCGCGGGGAGGATGGCGCTTAAAGCGAGTCGCTTCGAAACGAACTCCAAGCGACGCGCTTTAAGCCTTTGTTCTGATGCATGTCGTCCACCCAAAACCGCTGCGCACTTTTGGGCGACATGCATTAGAGCTTGCCCGCGTCCTCGAGGATCTGCGTCGCCTTGGCGGCCGCGTCGTCGAGCGCCTGCTTGGAGGTCTTGTCGCCGAGGATGGCGGCCTGCAGCTCCGGATAGACGGCGTTGGAGATCTCGATCCACTCCGGCGTCTGCGGCACCGGGAAGGCGTTCTTGGCGGCTTCCTGGAAGGCCTGCAGCACTTCGGTCTTGTAAGGATCGGACTTCGCCTGATCGAGGTCCCATTCCCAGACCTTGGTGCGGGTGGGCAGCGGGCCGGCCGCGGCTTCCAGCCTCTGGCTGTCCTCATTGGTCAGCCACCAGACGAGCGAGGCAGCGGCTTCCTTGTCGGCGCAGTTCTCGGTCACCGAGAAGCCATGCGCACCGGACCAGCCGGAGCGCTTGCCGGACGAGCCCTTGGGCTGGACCTTGACGCCGACATTGCCGGCGACCTTGGACGACTTCGCGTCGTTGAAGAAGCCGGCCCAGCCCGGCCAGTCGAGGTTGATCGCCACGGTGCCAGACGCGAAGCCCTGGCCGAGGTCATCCCAAAGATAATTGGTCGTGCCGGCGGGCACGGCCTTGGCCTTGTAGAGCTTGACGAACCAGTCGAGCGCCTTGACGCCGGCCTCGGAGTTGAAGGCCGGCTTGCCGTCCTTGTCGAGATATTCGCCGCCATCGGCAATCAGCATCTCGTAGAAGCGGCCGTTGATCGCCTCTTCCTTGCCGGCATATTGCGTGCCGTAGAAGTCGGGCGGGCTGGCGAAGAATTCCGCCTGCTGGGCCATCTCGTCGAACGTGTCCGGGGGCGCGAGGTCCTCGCCGTACTTCTCCTTGTAGGCCTTCTTCTTGGCTTCGTCCTGATAGAGGCTCTTCTGGTAGTAGAGCGCCGAGACGTCGAACTGCGCGCGCGGCAGCATCACCAGCTTGCCATCCAGCGTTCCGGCCGCGATGTTGGCAGGCACGAAGGCATCGATCTCCTCCTTCGGCAGCAGCTTGGCGAGATCGGTGTAGATGCCCGGATATTGCGGCGCGAACGAGGTGTGGTTGGAGCCGACGCACCAGGTGATCGAGTTGGAGGCAATATCCGACTTGATCTCCTTGTCGAGATCGAAGTGGTTCTTCTTGGAGATGACGTTGACCTTGGCACCGGTCGCCTTCTCCCACTCGCCGATACGCTCGTAGAGCTTCTCGTATTGCTGGCCGCCAATCAGCTTGGCGTCGACGGTGACGCCGGGAAACTTGCCCGGCAGATCGGCCGCGAATGCCGCGCCCGATGCCATGAGCAATGCGCCGGCGACGCCGGAAAGCAGTCTGTTCATGAATATCCTCCCTGGACGGCCGACAGCCGTCGTGATCTGAAGCTCAGCAGCTTCATTCATATGCAAACAAAATATTCATAAGTCGTCAAGCCGAAACTGCTTTCCAACGATGGCGCTCTTGCGTATATGAAGATGAAAATTCACCAGAGGGGCATCCGGTGCAGGACGACGAAGAAGACCGCTATCGCGCGCCGGCTCTGGACAAAGGGCTGGACATCCTGGAGCTGTTGGCAAGCGTCGACGGCGGCCTGACCCAGGCCGAGATCGCCAAGCGGCTCGACCGCAGCCCGAACGAGTTCTACCGGATGCTCGACCGGCTGGTGAAGCGCGGCTACGTCACACGCCCCGACGGCGACCGCTATTCGCTGACGCTGAAGCTCTTCGGGCTCGGCCAGTTGCATGCGCCGGTGCGCAGGCTGGTCTCCTACGCCACCTCGATCATGCGCGAACTGGCCGAGACGTCGTGGCAGGCGAACCAGCTCGTGGTGTTCGATCGTGGCAGCGCGGTCGTCATCGCCCAGCAGGAAGCGCCGCGATACTGGGGTATCTCGATCCGCGTCGGCTCGCATATCAGCCTGTTCGACACCGGGTCGGGACATGTCCTGCTGGCGTTCCGCTCGCCGGAAGAGCGCGAGATGATGATCGCCGAGCACTTGCGCAGCAACGAGGAGATGAAGCTGTCGCCCGACTTCTTCGCCCGCCTCGACCAGGTGCGCGACCGCGGCTATGAGATGATGGCTTCGCTGCAGACGGCCGGCGTCTACAATCTGTCAGCGCCGGTGCTCGGTCCCGACGGCCGCGGCATCGCCGCGCTCACCATACCCTACATCACCCTGGTCAACGCGCCGTCCGCGCCCGATATCACCAGGACCATCACGCTGCTCCAGGCCGCCGCCGCCCGTCTGTCGCAACTCGCCGGATCGGATGTGCGGCCAAAGGGATAATTCTTATTTGAATGATGAATTCTCCCGTGAGATGATCGAATCCAGGGTTTTGATGCATGTCACCCAAAACCGCTGCACACTTTTGGGTGACATGCATAAGCGACAAGGGAGGAAGCCATGATCGTCGACACGCACCTGCATCTCATCGACAAGGCGGCGCTGCGCTACCCTTGGCTGTCCGGCGTGCCGGCGCTCGACCGCAACTTCTCCCACGATGAATATGCCACCGAGGCGCGCCGCGCGGGCATAGAGCAGGCGCTGCATATGGAGGTCGATGTCGACCCGGCCGATATCGAGGCCGAGACGGCTCACGTCGAAGGACAGTCGAAGAAGCCCGGCAGCCTGGTGCGGGGCGCGATCGTCTCGTGCCGGCCGGAAGAGGCCGGTTTCGCCGCCTGGCTGGACAAGGTGAAAGCCGATCCTTTCGTGAAGGGTTTTCGCCGCGTGCTGCATGTCGTGCCCGACGACGTTTCCGAGGGCGCGCTTTTTCGCGAAAACATCAAGCGTATCGCCGGCAGCGGACTGACGTTCGATCTCTGCGTCCTGCCGAGGCAGATGATGCAGGCCATTGCGCTCGTCGATCTGGCGCCGGACGTGCAGTTCGTCCTCGATCATTGCGGCGTGCCCGACATCAAGGGCAAGGCCGAGCACCCCTGGCGCGAGCAGATAGCCGCGATCGCGCGGCGCCCCAATGTCGTCGGCAAGATCTCCGGCGTCGTCGCCTATGCCGATCCCGCGACCTGGACCGCCGAGACGCTGCGGCCCTATGTCGAGCACACCATCGCAAGCTTCGGCTGGGACCGCGTCGTGTGGGGCAGTGACTGGCCCGTGTGCACCTTGGGCGGCGGGCTGCTCGGCTGGGTGGCGGCGACACACGCGCTCATTGCCGGCGCGAGCGAGGCCGAGCGCGCGAAGCTTTTGTCCGGCAACGCGAAGAAACTTTGGCGGCTGTAAGCCCAGCGCCGATGCGCGAATGTATTAGTCGGCCGCAACGGCGGGCGCGAAACTCTCCCGGAACAGGCGGTTGATGTCGGCGACGACCCGGCGCCCATCCTGCCGGCCGGCTAGGCCCTCGTTGAGGCAGTCGGACGCGGCCTGCTGGAACGCCATGTAGCCGTCATGGCGCGGGCGTACCCAGGCGCCCTCGAGCGTTGCCCGCGTGCGGCGATAGAAATCGCCGGTCGCGGCGTTGACGGCCGCGTCCTCCCAGGCGGCGGCATGGCCGGGCTGGCCGCCGGCGGCGGCGTAGGGACCGCGCTGCACCTCGCCGCTGGCGATCCAGTAGGCGAAGTCGATCGCTTCCTTGCTGGCAGTGGAGAAAGCCGAGACGGCGATGCCGGTGCCGCCGAGAGCGGAACCGACCGGGCCGTCAGTGCCCACGGACGGCATGTCGCTGAAAAAAAGCTGGTTCGGACGGAACCCGGCTTTCGCATAGGGCACGTAGCCATAGATCAGCGGTGCGCAGGCGATGCGCGAGCCGGCTTCCGCCATCTTTTCGAACACCGCGATCGGATCCATCGTCAGGCATTCGGGATCGACGAGCGCCGAGATCTCACGCAGCATTTCGAAGACGGTTTCGCCGGTCTCGGGATCGACCAGATCGCCCGGGCCTTCGACGGCGCACGGCCGGCCAAGATCGGCGGCTAAAGTGAAGAAGCACATCAGCGAGTGCGGCGGCCTGAGCGGCAGGAGCACGCAGCCCTGCTCGACAAGCTCCAGCACTTCGGTCCAGATCGTCGGCGCGCCCTCGATCAGATCGGGCCGCCAGGCCTGCACTTGGCTGGCGGCGTCGATCGGAAAGGCCCATTGCCGTCCCCGCCAGGCGTAGCTTGGATAGGATCGACCGACGCTTGCCTTGGCCAGCGCTTCGCGCTCCGCCTCGCGGCCCGGAACGTCGAGCGGCGCCAGGCACTTCTCGGCGGTGATCTGGCCGACATGCGGATGATCGATGACGATCAGGTCATAGGCGCGGGCGAGTTCCTCGACCGAGAAAGATTCGAAATCCTGCAGCGAGCGCTTCTCCCATTCGATCGAAATGCCGGTCTTTTCCTGCCACAGCCTGGAGCAGGCAACCATCGGATCGTAGCCGCGCGGATGGTTCCAGGTCATGCCTTTCAACGACATGCCACTCACAGGCCGAACTCCTTGCGGATCTTGTCGCTGTGCTCGCCGACGCGCGGCGCCGCCCGCTCGACCTTGGCGCGCACGCCGTCGATCCGCAGCGGCGACCGGGTCGTGTCGATCGTCACCCCATCCTCGCGCGTCACGGTCTGCAGCAGGTCGAGCGCCTTGAAGCCGTCGCTCTCCAGCATCTCCCTCCAGTTCAGCACCTTCGCGCACCAGATATCGGCCGGCTCGAGGATCGCCAGCCATTCATCGACCGCTTTCTGCGCGATGCGCTGGGCGATGATCGCCTTGATCTCGTCGCGCGCGGTGAACCAGGTCGACGGCTGGTCGAGGTAGGGCGCCAGCGCCTCGATCTCGAGCAGGTCGGCCAGTTTAGGGATCGGCGTCATGGCGATCGCCAGGAAACCGTCCTTGGCCGGATAGACGCCGTAGGGCGCCGCCAGATAGGCATGGGCGCTGCGGAAGGACGAACGGCGCGGCAGCCGCCGTCCGTCGTTGAGATGTGTCGTCAGAACCTCGAACTGGAAGTCGATCAGCGCCTCGAACAGGCTGGTCTCGACATGGCCGCCTTCGCCGGTGATGCCGCGCCGGACAAGTGCTGCGAGGATGCCCTGCGCGCAGGCGGCACCCGCCAGCATGTCGGCGATTGCCAGACCGAACGGCACCGGACCCTGATCCTCGTCGCCGTTCAGCCACATCACGCCGGAGCGCGCCTGGGCGAGCAGATCCTGGCCTGGACGTTTCACCCAAGGGCCTTCCTCGCCATAGCCGCTGATCGAGGCATAGACCAGCCGCGGGTTGAGCGAGCGCACATGCTCATAGTCGAGGCCGAGCCGCTCGATGATGCCTGGCCGGAAATTCTGGATCAGCACATCCGCTTTGCCGAGCAGGCCGCGGAGCGCGGCAAGGTCCGCTTCGTTCTTCAGATCGACGGCAAAGCTCTCCTTGGCGCGGTTGATGGCGTGGAAGATGGTGGAATCGCCGCCGATCTCGGTGTCGCTGAGATAGAGCCTGCGGGACAGGTCGCCGCCATCCGGACGCTCGATCTTGATGACGCGCGCGCCGAGGTCGAGCAGTCTCAGCGAGCAGTAAGGTCCCGACAGGAACTGGCTCATGTCGACGACGACAAGGCCGGACAGCGGCAGGTCGGCGGCCATCATCACTTCTCCGTCTTGCCGGCGAAGTCGGCCGGGTTCTTGTATTTCACCGTCTGAAGGTGCTCGCAGTAGAGCACCAGCTCGCCTTCGCCCTTGAAGACTTCGTAGCTGGCGCGGATCAGCCCCATGTCCTTGTAGCGGGGCTTTTTCTCCATGTTGGTGCGGATCGAATAGATGGTGTCGCCGATGAAGACCGGCTTGATGAAGCGGAGCTTGTCGTAGCCGTAGGAAAAGGCGTTGACGCAATTGGTCGCGACGAGGCCGAGCCCGGCGGAGAAGACGAACGCGCCGGCCACCAGACGCCTGCCGAAAATGCCTTCGCGCTCGGCGAACATCTGGTCCTGCACGTAAGGGTGGATGTCGAGCACCAGGGTGTTGAAGAGATGGCTGTCGCCTTCGGCCATGGTGCGCCGGAGCGAGCGGATTTTCTGGCCGACCGGCCAATCCTCATACAACCAGTTTTCGGCGTTCCACACCGGCAGTTCGGCGTGATCGGCCGGCATGTCGGAAGGGCGGGTCGAAGCGACGCCGACGGTGGGTGGGAAGCTGGTCATTATCCTGTTCGTCCGCTGCCGGAGAATAGGCCGCGCCGTCCGGGCAGGCCGGAGCCGGGGCGCGATCGATCCTCCCATCAATCTTCTCTTGTGAAGATTATATTCACATATGAGATTTCGGTACAAGCGGAGTCGAACAGAAATTTTGGCCACACGGTCGAACCGAGAGTGAAACATGTGCGCGGGGCACAACGTTGCTCCCGGCCATTCCCTGTTGGCTGCCTGCGGCCCGACAGAGCCAGCTACGTCAACCCTCTTGGGTTGTAGAATTTGGAGGATCGGTTGTAGCGGAGGAGCACTGCGCGGTGTCGTGAAATATGGCCAATAAAATTGGCCCCGAAGGTGGTGTAATTCGTTAGTAATCGATCGTCAGGATAATATGGACCTCGATCACATCGAGTGACTTTTTTCTTGAGACGATTATGGCGGTTCTTGGTGCATTCCCTTCCGGTGTCGGCTGCCGGCCCTTCGATGAGGGGGACTGGGAAGGCGTGGCGGATTGCCTGCGCAGGGGCTTTCCGGAACGCAGCCGCAGCTATTGGATCGAGGCGCTGACCCGCCTGTCGCGTCGGCCCGCGGTCGCCGATTTCCCTCGATATGGTTTTGTCCTCGAGAAGTCGGGCAAGATCGTCGGCGCCGTGCTCACGCTCTATGCCAGGCACAGGGGCGTGGACGGCGACGAAATCCGCTGCAATCTCTCGAGCTGGTCGGTGGACGCGGAGTTCCGGCCCTATGCCAGCCGGATGATCGCGACGGTCATTGCGCGCAAGGACGTTGTCTATACCAATATTTCCCCGTCACCCGGGACATTGAAACTCAACAAGGCGTTCGGCTTTCGCCTGTTTTCCGGCGGACAGGTCGCCTTCCTCCCCGTCCTGAATGCGATGCCGCGCCAGGACCGCGTGCTGGAAGTCCGTTCGGATCTCGCCGAAATGGCTGAGCTCACCGACAATGAAAGATACATACTCCTGGAGCATGCGGCGCTGGGCTGCCTGTCGCTGATCTGCGTTTGCGACGGTGTGGCGCTGCCCATTGTGCTGAAGCCGCGCCGGATTTTGCATGGCCTTATTCCGTGCTGCCAGGTCGTCTACTGCCGCTCCCACGCGGATCTGCTCCGGTGCGCCGGGGCCGTGGGGCGCTTTCTCCTGCGGCGCGGCAAGTTGCTTTGCCTCGTCGATGCCATGGGCCCGATTGCCGGACTGTTCGGCAGGTATTTTCCCAACAAGGGACTGAAATATTTCAAGGGTCCGAGATCGCCCTTGCCGGGAGACCTGACATTCACCGAGATGGTGCTGTTCGGCTCGTGAAGGAATCGCGAAGCGGCTGAATCAGTCGGGCAAACCAACCCTCGCCGCCGCGGCCATGCGCCAGCGTGTTCCGAGCGACACGCCCACGAGCAAAAGGCAGAAGGCGAGGGCGAGAGGGGAGTAGAACGCCTCCTCCTGCAGCACGGCGTTGGCCGAGATGGTGGCGATGCCGACAAAACCGAACAGGAAATCCGGGTCGCCGGTTTCGATGAGCTGCCGGCGCAGCGCCACCAGCAGCGCCGCCAGGAAGCCGAAGAACACCAGGCTGCCCACGCCCATCTGGTAAAGCATGACGCCAACCGCGCTCTCGACCGGCACGGAGGCCGCTCCCTCGGCCTGAGCGCTTTGCCAGTTGAGATTGATGCTCGTGCTCGACAGGTTGCCGCCGAGCCCCAGCCCTTGCCCCAGCGGGTCGGCCAGGAAGTCGCGCATGCCGGCGATCAGGCCGAGGACGTGATAGTCGCCATGTGTTGCACCGTAGCCGATCGCCGCGGTTGTCCAGACCACGGCCAAACCTATGACGGCCGTAAGCGCCAGACCGGCACGGGAGGGCTTGTAGATCAGCCGCGCGGCAATCGCGACGAAAAGCATGAACGTCGCTCCCTTGGAGCCGATGACGAGCAAGAGCGGCAAGGCCGCGACAGGCAGCAACCATCGTCCTCTGAACAGGAGCCAGGCCGAAATGATGCTCAAGGCGTAAGCATAGCTGATCGGATGGAAGTTCGGGCCGCCGATGCGAAAGACGCTCGGCAGGATGTCGTTGAACAGCGGCGTGTTGAAGAAGGTCGTGGTCATCACGTCTTCGATCCCACGATAAACGAAACCCGTTTCCTTCAGCGCCTGCTCCCACACACCTGTCTCGACCTGCCGCGATATGCTGCGCTCGACGTAAAGGTCGCCGTGGAAGAGACCGAGGAAATCCATGGTGAAGATCAGTTCGGCGTAGCCATAGATGATCGCGCCGGCGCCGAGCCAGAGCATGCTCTTGCGCAGATCGACGGGATAAAGGCTGGCGGCGAGGGCCGCGATGTGAAAGCAGGCGAGCGGTGTGATCGTGTTGCGGAAATAGACGACCGCGTCCTTGGGGCCGCCATGCACGACGCCGAGGGCGAAATAGAAGCAAACCGTTCCGCAAAGCACCATGCTCAGCAGCAGCCACGGGCGCAATTCGGTCAGCGCGCGGACACGGTGCTGAAACGAGGCGGCCAGGAAGATGCCGAACGCCGTCATCAGGATGATGAAGTTGGTGCCGCGCAGCGCATCGAATGTGTCGTTGTCGGGAATGTAAGGGGTGAACCAGGCGACCACGAGGTTCTGGTAGAGGAAGGCGCAGATGATCAGCACGGGGACGCCCGAAGGCATTGCGTTTGCAAGGATCAGCGTCAGCACGAAGGTCGCAGCAACCCCGAACGGCGTCCAGACGGCAAAGGAGGAGACGGCGAGCGCTACGACAAGCAAGGCGGTGCCGACATGCAGCAGGGCTTCGGGCGTGTCACGGCCCGGCACGCCCAGGCTGGCGGGCGAATAGGCCTGCGTCGTGCTCATCGGCGGCCCGATCCGGTCGTTGCTCGCCGCGGCAAGTGGTTATGGCGCCTTTCGTTCACGTCCGTTTCCCGCTTAACCTCCAAGGAGCGCGGCGATCATCGAGCGGTCGAATCCTTCGATACTCCGCCTGTCCCTGATGAAGCCGAAACCCTGATCGAGCTCCCAATAAGTCCATGCCACATGGTTCGCCTCCGCCGCCATGCGCACGGTGCGCACCCAGGACGCGCGGCTTTCGGGATCCACACAGAAATTGAGCACACCGAATTCGTTCAGCATGACCGGGCAATCGTGGTTCGCGGACCAGCGCGCCAGATCGACAAAATCCGCGGCGATCCGCGCCTCTGTCCATGGCGACGACAGTTCGTCTTCAACGAGGTTGGCGGCCTCTTCATCGCCGGCCGATCGAAGCTTGGAGAGAAGCTGGCGGACCGCCGTCATTTCGCTGCTCGCGGGAAAGGGCAGGTTTGCGATGCGGGCGAGCGGCGACGCATCCCAGTTCTCGCACTGATGGGTGAAGGCCATAGGCGCGTAATAGTGGACGGCGGCAATCTGGTTGTCGTCGGCGAGCGGCGGCGTGTCGGCGATTTCCCAGATACCCTGAAACCGTGCCGGTCCCCAGACCAGTGTGTGCAGCGGACAGCTTGCTCGCAGTGTCGCGGCGATCCGTTCGCGCAGCGCCAGCCATGCGCTCCGTTCCATGGGTGGCTCGTTGAGCAGCTCCGGATAGACCGATTCCGCCGGCAGATCGGCGACGACGACACGCAGCGCCGTCCAAGCCTGAAGCACGCGTCCGCCCGCGGCGTCGGGATCGCTCCGGAAGGCTGCCACCAGTTCGCCCGAGGGATGCATGTCGAGGAGAACGGAAAAGCCGAGCCCGACAAGGTCCCTGATCCCGTTCTGGATGCGGCGAAGCGTTGCCGGGTCGCCGCTGGAGACGAGATCGCCGTTTACCGGCAGCCGGATCGTTTCGAACCCCGCCTGGCGCAGCTTTTCAAGCGTGGCCGTGGAGGGGGCAAGTCCACCATCACGGTCGAGCCATCCGGGAAGGTTGAAGCCGCGCGACGGGACGCGGGCATCGGTGGTCGCCAGCGCGGCTGACCGTGGCAGAGGGCAGGTGGCGAGAACGGCTCCGGCGGCAAGAGCCAGCGCATGTCGGCGTGACACCTTGAGCGGCGATGTCATCGATCCACCGCCTCCATGGCTTATCCCCGGGCAGCAGAGCTGCGGCGCTGTTCGTCCACCGCTCGCGGACCGTCGACCGCTCCGACCGGCCGGACGCCGTCCGGCGCGACGACGAGAGTGGCGCTGCGGCCGATCTGGCCGGCGCCGAATTGCTGCGCAAGCAGCTTGGCGGCGTCCGAAGCCTGCTCGGACGGACCGAGCGCAAGAAGGGCAAGATCGGCTTTGGCGAAGAGTTCAGGATTCCAGCCGTTCTCGTTGAACGAAGGCGCGATCACGAGCACGAAATCGAATGCGCTCCCGGCCTCGGCCAGAATGCCGCGGAACGTGTTGCGATCCGCAACGCCAGGGCCTTTCCCCGCCACGGAGCCGCACACTACCGTCTGCAGACCGGTCGCGCCGTCGATGAACAATCCGGCTCCTTCCGTCGTCGAGCTGGACAGATGATCGCCAATCTCCACCACCAGCACATTCTGATCGGCCCGTTGCATGCCGATGCCCAGCATCGCGCCCGCGATCCTCGCCTCGAAGCTGCTGCGGATCGAAGATACGAGGATGACAAAGGGTTTGCCATGGTCGTTGAGGTGCAGGACCATCTGCCGCATGATCTTCAGGACGTCTAGCGAAAGCGTTTCGTTTCCGGTCTGGAAAAGCTGCTTCCTGATCGCCTTGATGTTGGAATAGGCGGTCCCGCCGGCAACGCCAGGCAGACGGTATTCGCCGAAATTGGCCGGCATCGGCAACGGCCGGGGGCTGGCGGGCGCGTTGTCCTTGCTGTCCACGGCCGGCTCCGGCGCGACATGCTTCGGCGCCTGCGGATGCTCTTCCGGCTGCGGGATCGGACCAAGCGCCAGCGCGAGGCCGCATCCGGCGAGAAGCCCCAGAACGGCGCTCACCAGGAGAAGCAGGACCGGCTTCGGCCATGTCGGCTGTACAGGCGGCGAGGCGACGCCGATCTTGCGCGCCTCGGAGGTCTGCACGCCCTGCATCTGGGAGGTTTCCTGGGCGCGCTTGAGGTAGTCGTCGAGCACGGCGCGCGCGGCCTGCGCCTTGGATTCCAGTTGCCGCAACTGCACCTGCGCGATGTTCGAGTTCGTGGACTGCTGACGCAGGGCTTCGAGCTTGTCCTGCAGCTTGCCGACATTCTGCACGGCAAGATCATAGTTGGCCTTCAGCTGCTGCCTTATCCGGTCGGCCTCGGCGGCCATGAGCCGCTTCAACCGCTCCAGTTCGGACTGAAGCCGTCCGATGGTCGGGTGACGCGGCCCGTACATGGTTTGCAGGCTGGCAAGCTCGGTGGCGCGCTGGTTGTAGTCGTCGCGCAATTTGATGGCGGAGGTCGAGGTAAGAATGTCCGCAAGCTTGGCGAGCCCGGCCGGCGAATTGCCAGCCGCCAGCGCCTGGTTGTATCGGTCCTTGGCCTGATCGGCGTCGCCCTGGGCGGCTATCATCTGCGCCGTGAGCTGATCGAGCTGCGACTGCAGCGTGCCGCCATCCGTCGAATTGACGATGTTGTGTTTCGTCTTGAAATCCTCGACCGCCCGCTCGGCGTCGCTGACATCCTTCTGCAGGCCCGAGATCCTGTCCGTCAGCAAGGTGTTCACGTCGCTGTTGGCGGTCTCGCGTTCTCCGACGAGGCCCGCCCGGTACTGATCGACGATGGCGTTGGCGATGCGCGCGGCCTTCTCCGGCGACGGCGATGTGAAGCTGACATTGATGACGTAGGTAAGTCCCTCGCGCTCCACCGAAACCTTGCTCTGGAAGCGCTTGAAGGCGGCATCCTGCGCCGAGTTCGCGCCGGCTCCGAACAGCGACAGCAGACGCGACACCGGGCCGACGCCGGCGAACTCCGGGTCGCTGCCGAGCTTCTGGTTCTTGAAAACCGCGCCCAGCAGGTCCGGCGATTGAATGACGAAGACCTGGCTGGCGATGGCGGCGCTGTCGGACCCGATCCCCGGAAGCACGTTGTTGAAATTGGTCGCGCGTGTGTCGCGGGGGTCGATCAGTATCGAGGCCGTCGCGGTATAGCTTGGTTTCGTCACCGCAAGATAGGAAAGCGCGAGCAGCAATGCCGCGCCGGCGATGGCAAGCACCATCAAGCGCCGCGCCCAAAGAATGGCCCACACGGCACCTATGTCGAACAGCGGCGGAAGAGTGCGCTCGTCGATCCTGGCTGGCTTCATCAATGTTCCTCGCGCGGAGCCGCGACCTAACGACCTCACTCGTCTCCACATTATTAAGGATTATCGTTAGCCATCCGTTAAGGGTGGCGGCGTGACGATGAGTTCGGCTTGGGCGCCGCCGGTAACCATGCGAAGCGTTCGCACTGGCGCGGTTGCGGCATTTTGCTTATGCAGGATCGGGTTTTGAGCGTCGTCGTAGGTGCTGGGTAGGCCCATCGCCGATCGTCTCAGGAGGCGACGTTGAAGGACAATACAGGGAACCGTGAGGCCGCCCAGGGGGCAGCGGCCAGCCCGGCGACCGACATGCGCATGTCGATCACAGCCCTTGCCAAGAGCGGCGCCGTGGCCGGCATCATCAAGCTGGCCAGCGCGGGCTTGTCCTTCCTCATGTTCGTGGCCGTGGCGATGGTGACGGACGAACGGGAGTTCGGCCTTTACAGCGCGACCTACGCCGGCGCGAGCCTGGTCTCTTTCTTCGCTTCGGTGGGCCAGCAAAGCACCGTGCTTAGGTTCTGGCCCCAATATGCCGGACTGGGCGATCTCGCCTCGGCTCATGGGCTGATGGCCCGCGCCATTCTCGTCGCGCTGGCCGGGCTGGTTGCCACCAGCCTGCTTATAGTCGTGGTGGGATTCCTGCCCTTCATCGGCAGGGGAACGCCGGAATGGCTCCCATTGTGCGTGGCGGCCGCGGTGCTGTCCTTCTCGCTCGGCTGGTCGGAGTTTACCTCCGGCGCTTTTCGGGCCAAGAACGCGCTCATATCCGGCTTGTTGCCGCGGGACATCATCTGGCGCGCGGCGACGATCGGCACCGTTCTCGTTTTGCATTTCATGCATGTGAAGATGGACGCGATTGCAGCGACCTACCTGACGGCGCTGCTGCTCGTCCTCTCGGTCGTCCCGCAAACATTCATCCTGGTGCGCGACACGATGCGGGCCGATCGCGGCGGTCTCACGGAAGGGCAAAAGCAGGAATTCAAGACCGTGACGCTCGGCCTGTGGGGCGTCACCTCGCTGCCGCCCGCGCTCGGCCAGGTCAGCACCCTGCTGGTGGCGATGATCCTGGGGCCGGAGGCCGCCGGCGCAATCTTCGTGGCGGATCGGACCACGCGTTTCGTGACGCTTGCGCTCAACGGTATCAACCAGGCGCTGGCGCCGCAGATATCGGCTGCCTTCTACAGCGGCGACAGGGCTCACGTGCAGCGCATCACCAGCCTCGCCGCCCTTGGCGGCTCGGCCATTGCGCTGTGCGTGCTGGCATCCTTCTGGATATTCGGCAACTTGATCCTGTCCATCTTCAATCCGGCCTATGCGACGCCGACCATGAGGGCGACGCTCGTCATCTTCGGCATAGGGGCGACGTTCGGCACCGCCTGTGGCCCGATCGAAATCCTGCTGCAGTTGACCGGCCTCCAGCATGCGCTGTTCAAGGTGCTTGTCGTCGTCAACATCATCGGGCTTTGCGTGACCGCGGTGGCAACCTACTACCTCGGATCCGTGGGCGCGGCGCTGGCCATTGCCGGGACCGTCATCGCCTGGACGTCCTTTGGGGTGTTGATCGCCCGGCGCAGAATCGGCATCAACCCGTCGATCCTTGGTCTGTCCCTGAACGGGGTCGGACTGTTGCCGCATGCCCTTCTGAGGGGACGCACGTGAAGATCGTCCAGGTGCAGACCCAGGCCGAGGCCGCGGGCGCGCAACGCATCTCCGACATGGTGGGCGAAGGATTGCGGGCGCGCGGGCATGAGGTGCGCACCGTCTTCATGTACCGGAAGACCGAAGCCTACGACAGCGATCCGAACGCGGATTTCGTCCTCAAGGAGCGCCCGCGCGGATTGCCGGGACAGATATGGGCAACCGTCGGCCTGGCGCGATATCTGCGCGCGGCACGCCCCGACGCCGTCATCACCTATCAGCACTACGGCAATATCTTCGGCACGGTCGGCGCCCGGCTGGCCGGCGTCAGGCACGTCGTCGCAAATCAGAGCGGCGCCCCGCACAGCAAGGGCGTGATGGGTCTTCTGTCGCAGATCGACAAGCTGATGGGCATGGTCGGCCTCTACCAGGCCAATGTCGTCAATTCCGGCTGGACGGAGGCGCAGTTCGATCGCTATCCACAATCCTATCGGCAGCGTCTCCACCGCATTGACCACGGCGTTCCCGTGCCGGGCGGGGAATTCGACAAGGCGGCCGCGCGTGCCGCCTTCGGCCTGCCGCAGGGCGTGTGGCTGGCCGTCTCATCGGGCCGGCTGACACGGACGAAGAACCAGATCGCCCTTGTCGGGGCGCTCGACCAACTGCCCGAGGTGCACGTCGCGCTCGCCGGCGCCGGGCCGGAGCGCGAGGCGCTCGTTGCCTTTGCCGAAAGCCACGGCGTGGCGAATCGCTTGCATCTCGTCGGCGAGGTTCCGCCGGCGCGCATCTTCGAATTCCTCGCGGCCGGCGACGCCTACGCCTTTCCGTCGATGACGGAGACCTTTGGCCTCGCCTGCGTCGAGGCGGCCATTTCAGGCCTGCCGATCGTGGCCAGCAACCTCGACGTCATGCGCGAGGTGCTGACGGCGGAGGACGGCTCACCCGCCGCGCTGTTCGTCGAAGCCAACGCCGCCGGCATGGCCAGCGGGCTCGCCGACCTGTTCGCGCGGCCAGAATCCAAGGCCAGGCTTTCGGCGGCGGGGCGGCGGCTGCGGGACAAATATTCGCCGGCCAGGATGTGCGCCGGCTACGAGGCGCTACTTCTTGGCTGATCGCTTCCGCACGGCCGCAATCCCGTCGATCACCTCCAGGCGGCCGGCCCGATTGAGCGTGTGGATCTTCGGATAGGGCCAATCGCCGGCCGCATCGATTGATCGGGGGGGCGAGAGCCGCACCATCCGCTCGTCGAGTTGCAGCAGCTCGCACAGGCCAAGCCCGCCGCCATAGCCCAGGGTTCCGTCCTGGACCGGAAGGAGGACGCTGCCCCCGCGGTCGAGGACGAAGGCTCCGCCTGGGCGAGCCATGCGATGGTCGATCAGGATCGGGTTCGCCGGATGTGGCCGCCATGGGCCGGCGAGCGCGGGAGCGGAGAAAACCACCAGCGTGTCGGAAGTGCTTCCGTGGCCATCCCGATCCGTGGCGAACAGCCAGAGCATGCCTTCATGCTCGAACAAGGTGGCGTCGGAAATCTCGCCTTCGACCAGCACGGCCTCGGCTATCCAACCGTCCGGGAAACCCGAGGCGCGATAGAGCGTGAGCTTGCCGCTGGCGCTCGCTTCCGGCAGCATCCAGATCACGCCGTCGCGCTCGAACACCTGCGGGTAGGAAAGGTGGTGCGCTTCCTCCAGCACGACCCGCGGCGCACCGGGAATGCCGTCCGCATCGAAGGGAACAACGGAGATCACCGCCTTGCCGGTCGCGTGCGGATAATCTTCCACGAAGACGAAGGGCTGATCACGCCACCAAAAGGGGAAAGGATCGGCATAGAAATGATCGCCCTGGTCGGGCAGCACCGACCAGCCGGTGCCGAGCTTGCCCGTGTCGGCGACGCCCGGTGCATCAGTGAAGCGGTAGCCTACCCGCCAGTGCGCATGGCGGAAGCGTGCGCGCCGAAGCGCTTCCCGGCCCAGCCGTGGCAGTGCTGCGCCGAGATAGGCGGATGTGAACCGGCCTCGCTCACCAAGACCATGGGTTTCGGTGATTGCCTCGCGTGGCAGCCGGTCGGCGGCGAACGCGCGAGCGACCGATTGAACCAGGGTGACGGCCCGGGCGAACACGTCCTCGGTGCCGAGTGCGGTGGATTCGCGCTTGTCGACCATCGGCCGCGCCAGGCCCACCACCGTCTTTTTGTCGAGGACGGCCTCGATCACCGGCAGCCTGCCGGCCGCGACGGCGATTGCGGCCGAGAGATCGGCGCTGGATCCATCGAAGCGAAGGCCGATGGTCGGAACGTCCGATGGGGCCGCGTCGCCGGCAAGGTCGAGCCTCAGCGCAGCGGGGCGCTTGCCGGGTCGGGCCTGGATTGCTTGCACTGCGGAGCCGAGAAGAGGGCCGCGCCGGCGGAAAAGACGTTGCTCGAACTGGAAGGCGGCTTTTGCCGTGGCCGGCCAGCTTGCCGGCCCGGGCTGATGCGCAACCGCGACATCGTGGCCGTCCGCCTCCAGCCGCTCTATGGCGACCTGCTGCCAACGGCGCGGCGCCGATTGCGGAACGATGACCTCGATCGCCAGCATGTCTTGCCGTCCGCGTCTATTTTCTAATCGGGTTTTCGTAGTTCCGATAATGAGGAGCGAAAGACTAGCTTAAAAATGCTTACATCCGGGTTACACGCAAAGTCCAACTTCGACTTTGACGTCCACGGCGAAAATTCTTGACTTGCGATCCCGAACCGGCCGAGGGCCATGCGCCCGGCCGCTTTTGCAACGCAACATTAGCATTTTACGCATATACCAAGATTCCAACAATCCCGGCGACCGATCTTGACCTGAAACGCAAGACGTCGTCGATAGGCCGCTGTCCAGCCGGTTCGGATCACATGTTTGAAGTCACTGCCGAGGATGCGTTCGATTTCCGTTCGACGGAATACGCCGAGCTCTTCGCCAATTCGGCGGCGACCGCTTTTCAGCATCCCATATGGCTCGCGCAACTGTATGAGAGGATCGTGCGGCAAGGCGCCGCCACGCCGCTGATCATCGTCGTACGCGTGCGTGCGAGCGGGAAGCTTGCGATGGTCCTGCCGCTGGTGAGGCGCCGGTACACGCTGCTGAAGGTGGTGGAATTCGCGGATATGCGGGTTTCCGACTATGTGTCGCCGGTCGCCGACGAGGAGACCTTCTCACGCATCCTGGCCGACAGCCGCGCAGTCGCAGCAATCCGCAAGCATCTGCGGCCATACGATCTCTTGCGCATCGGCAAGCTCGCGGATCGCTCGTTGGCGATGGAACGCTTGCTTGGCATCGACAAGCGCGACAGCATGGGCATGAGCGCCTATTCCAGCAAGCTGGAGCCGACATTCGCCGGCTGGCGTGAGCATCGGCTGGACCAGTCGTATCGCAAGGAGCTCGACAAGAAGTCGCGGCAGCTCAACCGGATGGGGGAGGCGCGCTTCGAATGCGTGGACGGCCCGGCCGCCATCCGCACAACATTCGATGCGCTCAGGCTCTATCGCGGCAAACGCTTCGACGGCAGCAACGGTCCCGCCGACCTTCTGCAACTGCCCTCCTATTTCGATTTCTACCTGGCCGTGGCCAATGAGGGATGCGGCGGCTTCGCCCGCACCTATGCATTCTGGATGAACGGCCGGCCGATCGCCGGCGCGCTCGGGCTCGAGCACCGTGGCTCGCTCCTGGTCATTCTCGGCGGCTTCGACGAGGCCGGCTACAGGAAGCAGTCGATCGGCAGCCTGATGTTCGAGCAGATCGCCCGCGACTGTATCGAGCGCGGCGACCATCACCTCGATTTCACCATCGGCGACGAACCCTACAAGCGCATCTTCGGCGGACGGCCCTCACCGATGTGGCAAATCTACCGGGCGGGGAGTCCGCTCGGCTACGCGGCGCATATGACGGTGGAGAAAATGCCGGCAACCAAGGTGCTGGCGCGGCGCATCCTGGAGGCCGCGCATGTCAAGAAGGCCAAGCCTTCTCCCATCATGGTTCCGTCGGCCTCCGATGAGGCCGCCGAATCTTCCTGAGTAAGATCGTAGCCGCAAAGCCTCGAGGCGTCACGCATCCGAACGTCCATCGCGCGTTGACGGACGCGATTGTCGAGCGCCGGCCCTGGACGGTGGCGGTGCGATCAACCGACGGCTTCTACGCTCGGTCGCTTGAGGCCGCGCAGCCTCGCGGCAAAGCTCGGGCTCACCTTGTCGATCTCATACAGGATGCGGCGGCGGCTGAAGTGGACTTGCCGGCGCGCGCGCCAGCGCAGGTCGGTGTCGATGGTCAGACTGCGGCGGAAATTCGCCAGTTGGAGCGCGTGTTCGTCCATCGCCAGCTTCGCCGGATCGTCGTAGAAAGCGGCGATCTTCGCCGCCGCCATGCCGGGCGTGGCCATCCATTGCGGCACATGCACCATGCATAACCGTTCCACATCGGTGAGCAGCCGGCTGACGCCCGTTCCGGCGGCCGGACAGGATGTCTGGTAGGCATCGCCTATCAGGACCACGCCGTCGCGTTTGCAATTCTCGGCAACGGTGATGTCGGTGAGCCAGCTCGAGACACGGTCGATGACTTCGAAATCGCCGAAGGTGTTGATCAGTCCTGGAAGCGTTTCGATGAGCGTTTCCCGGGGACGGTCGCGCAGCGCCTTGACCCACGGGTCGGTGTGCTCCCGGAAAACAAAGAGATTGGCGCGGGTAACGTCCCCGGCCGGGAAAAAGTTCAGGTAATCGATCCCGTCCGAGACGCGTTCACCGTAATAGGTCAGCGCAGGGTGCCTGAAGGCGCTCGCGCCCGCCGGACGGACATTGAAGCCGAAGGTCAACGATTGCCGCTGGTGGATGAACCGGCGCTCGATACCCACATCGCGCCGCAGGATGTCACCCATGCCCGTGGCGAGCACGAGGAGGCGCGCCGTCACATCTTCTTGCCCGATGATCGACACGCGCTGCCGCTCGGGGCCAGCCTCCACTCCGCTCACCCGGCCGGCGACGAAGCGTACGGTCTTAGGCAGTTCGGCGCGCATCGCGGCGACGAGGTCGTCGTAGAAAATGCCGTAGTGGCGGGCGCGCGTGCGGTCGAGCACCCGTCCCTTGCGCATATTGACGATCTCGTCGAATGCCGCGGCCGCCGCCGAAAGGCTGTCCAGCAGACCGATTCGGCGCAATTTGTCGATCTGGTCGCCGGCGATCTTCTCGACGCGGAACTCGCGCGGAAAAACGGGATAGCGATCGATCAGCGTGACGTGGTAGCCGGACCGCCCAAGCAGGGTCGCGGCAAGCGTGCCTGAGAGCCCGCCGCCGACGATGGCGATCTCCGTATCGGTTCCTGCCGGCAGCGGACGGAGCGAGTTTTCGGCGGTCATTGCGAATACCTCAACAGGGCATAGAGAGCGCGGGGATTGGTGGTGAAATAGCGCCAGAAGAGCCGGCGCGGCTCCATCAGCATGCGCCAGAGCCATTCGAAGCCGGCCTTCTGGACCCAGAGCGGCGCGCGTCGGACCTTGCCGCCAAGATGGTCGAAAAGGCCGCCGGATGTCTTGATGACCCCGACATTCGAGAGGCGCGACCCGAAGTCGCGCACAAAGATCTGCTCGCGCGGCACGCCGAGGCCGAGCCACAATATGTCCGGAGCGAGCGCGTCGATTTCATCGAGCTTCTTCTCGAGCGCTTCGCCGGCGAGATAGCCGTGGCTGTGGCCGACGATGCGCAGGCGCGGGTAACTGGCCTGGATCGCCGCCACGGCCTTGCCGTTCTCGGCCTCCGTGGATCCCAGCAGATAGAAGGTTGCCGCCTCGTTCTCGGCGAGCTTTGCCACGTCGTGGAACAGATCGGTGGTGGCCACCCGTTCCGGCAGCGGCGTGCGGCACAAAAGGCGCGAAGCGAGAACAAGCGGCTGGCCGTCGGCGAAGATCTGGTCGGCTTCGCGAAAGAGGGCGGCTATCTCGGACTTGGCGCGCGCCTGGGCGATGACCTCGCCGTTGGCGGAGGTGAAATAATACGGACGGCTGCCGTGCCGGTGTTGGCGCGCCGCCGCGATCATCAGGCGGGCGGCGCCCTGCCGGTCGATCACGGTGATGGGCAGCCCGCCAAGCTGCACCGTCGGCAATGCAAGCACGTCCTGCCGGGATGGCGCTGCCTCCAGCTTCGCCACGGCGCTCACGCTCGTGTGCCCGGTCGAAGTCTGAGGCGGCAACCGAGGAAAATGAGAGGTCTCATGGTTCGCAGGCGTCACACGTTGGCTGGAATGGAGCGGATCCGGTGCGCCGGTCGTAGCGCCCTCTTGTTCAAAATCTCTTTTTGAACTTTCTAAAACTTTTCGCATAGGAGAATTCGCCCCACTCCCCGATATTCAAACTACCCCCTTCATTGCCACCATAAGTAAAAAAAACAAAAAGTTAAGTGATATGTTAATAAT
>NZ_RZSL01000002.1:0-69575 GCF_003997355.1 Mesorhizobium sp. M1E.F.Ca.ET.041.01.1.1
GCGGTCGCCCGCGCCATCCTCAAGCTCGGCGGCAGCGTGCACCAGAATTGTGCTGCGCGCGGCATCGAGACCGAGGGCGGGCGCTTGAGCGGTGTGATGACGGAAAGCGGTACGATCCGGACGAAGGTGGCGGTGCTTGCCGGCGGCGCCTGGGCGTCCTCCTTTTGCCATCAGTTCGGCTTCCGCTTCCCGCAGGCATCGGTCCGCTCCTCCATCCTGTCCGTTTCGCCCGGCGCCGAGGGTCTGCCGGATGCGCTGCACACGGCAAGGATTTCGGTCACGCGCCGTGGCGACGGTGGCTACACGCTTGCGATCAGCGGACGCGGACGCGTGGACGTGACGCCGCAGCAACTGCGCTTCTCCTCGCAGTTCGTCCCGATGTTCCTGAAGCGCTGGCGAAGCCTCGCGCCTGGCGGCCTGCAGGGCATGCGTTCGGGTCACGAAACGCTGCAGCGCTGGCGGCTCGACCGGCCGACGCCGATGGAGCGCACGCGCATCCTCGATCCGGTCCCGGATCGGGCGACCATCCGCCTGACCCACGCCCGCGCGCTCGAGCTGCTGCCGGCTCTGCGCCAGACCAGGATCAGCGCCGCCTGGGCCGGCTATATCGACAGCACGCCGGACGGCGTGCCCGCCATCGGCGAGATAGATACCGTTCCGGGCTTCTTCCTGGCTGCCGGATTCTCGGGACACGGCTTCGGCATCGGGCCGGGCGCCGGGCATCTCGTCGCCGATCTGGTGACCCAGTCGGAACCGATCGTCGATGCGACATCTTACGATCCGCGGCGCTTCGATGACTCGGCCTGGGGCAAGGTTGCCGATTTCTAAGACGTGGCGGACGCCAATCTCCGGCTTTCGCAATTGCATCAGCCTTCCCCGAGAAAAGCGCCGATCGGCGCCGGCCGCACAGGAGCCTGCCCGCGAAACCGGCCGACGGTATGGAGCGCACAACCGGCTTGGGCCGCGACGAGTTCGGCGGCCGCCAACTGGCAATAGCGCCCCTGGCAGCGCCCCATGCCGGCGCGCGAGAGCGATTTCACCCTGTTGGCCTCGCCGCCGCCGCGTTCCACGCTTTCGCGTATGGCGCCAGCGCTCACATTCTCGCAGCGGCAAACGATCGCCTCGTCGGGCAGCGCCCGCACCATCTCGAACGGCCAGGGAAAGGCGCGAGCCAGCCCGCGGGCAAAGCGTTCGAGCCGCGCCAGCTTGCGCAGATCGGCATTGACGGAAGGCGCCGGACGCCCGAGATCGGAAAGGCACGCCGTTGCAGCAAGACGCCCCGCTATTTCCGCGCCATCCGCCCCGAGGAGACGAACCCCATCGCCGGCAAGATAGACTCCGTTGCCGGCCCTGCCCATATCGTCCGTCTTCGGCAGCCATTGTTGCCACTGCTCGTCATAAATGAAGGCGCATCCCGTCAGGTCGGCCAGATGCGTCTCCGCCCGCAGGTGCCAGCCCATGCCGACCATGTCGCATGGGGTGAGGTGCTCCCGGCCGCCGGCATCGCGCCAGCGCATCGCCGTGACGCCCGATGTATCGGCCTCGATCCGCCCGAGCGTCACGCCCGCATGATAGCGGCCGCCGAGCCGCGCCCGCAGGGCGAGGCCGCGCAGCGCGACGATCGGCCGGGCGGAGAGCCCCCAGAGCCCCCGCATCTGCTGGCGCCAAAATGAGGTGTCGAGCACCGCCGCCACATCCGCTCCAGCCTTGAGGAGCTGCGCGCCGACCAGCGTCAGCAAGGGCCCCGATCCGATGAGCACGATCCGCCTCCCGAGGGCTACGCCCTGCGCCTTGAGCGCGATCTGCGCCGCGCCAAGGCTGTAGACGCCGGCGCTCTGCCAGCCGGGAACGGGAGCGACGCGGTCGGATGCGCCGGTGGCCAGGATCAGACGGTCATAGCCGATCACCTGCACGCCGCCCTCTCCCAGCACATGCAGCCGACCCTCATGCGCGGCGATGACCGAGCTGCGCGCGCAATAAGTGAGCCGCCCTTCTTCGGCCAGCCGGTCGAAAAGCGCATGCAGTGCGCGGGCCTTCGCCGCCTCCGGCCCGTAGAGCTGTTCCGGTGTGCGGACGAACCCGATAGGCGGACGACGATAGATCTGCCCGCCCGCGGAATGCCCTTCGTCGATCACCACCGGGTGGAGCCCGGCCTCGACCAGCGTCGCGGCGGCCCTTATGCCGGCCGGACCCGCGCCCACGATCACGATCCGCGGCGATGACGTCTCGCTCACGGCCAGTTCTCCGGCGGCGTCGTGCGCAATCGCATACCTTCAGCGACAAGGGTTGTGCATGCCCGCAGACGCGGCCCCTCCTCCTGCCACACCCAGCAATCCTGGCAGGCTCCCATCAGGCAGAAGCCGGCGCGCGGCTCAGGTCCGAACTCGGAGTTTCGCAACGCGTGTCCTGAAACCAGAATGGCGATCAGCACGGTGTCGCCTGCAAGCGCGCCACGCATCTCACCGTCGAGAAAGAAGCGCACCTGTGCCCGGTCGAACTCGGCCAGCCGGACGATGCGGCCGGCGGTGTTCATTCCGCGGCCTCCCGGACCGCACCGGGACGGGGCAATTCGGGAAACCGTTCGCAGGCCGCGTCGAAGGCCGCCTGGACGCCTTCCGGCCCGGAGCGGCCTTTCATGCGGCGGAAGATCTCCGTCTTGGCGAAGAAGCGCCAGTGGATCGGCAAGGCGTCCAGCAGAGCGTGGAGCCGGCCATAGGCAGCCTGTGTCCACTGCGCTTCATAGCCTTCGCGCTCCGGGCCGAAATGGAAATGGCCGGCGGAAGGCTTTTGTCCGGCGCGCAGCCGCTCCGTCGCCTGCCGGTCGACCTCGCCGTCGCGAATGACGACGCCATACTCGCTTTCGGCTGCTGCCGCCGAGACGTAGCCACGCCGCACGTCCTGCGCGACCCGCCAGGGCTCGCGCTGATGCGGATCGCCGCGCCCGCCACCGCCGGCGGAGCGGATCTCGAGCACGTCGCCGGGCTGCAGGACCGCGGTGTCGATGTTGCCCAGCCGCCGCTCGTGGCCGGTTCCCGGATTGACGACCATGTCCGAGAGGCCGGCCGCCTTGCCGCCCAGCACGCCCCACGGGCGGAAGAAGCTGCGGTCACGGTTGCGCGCCGTGATCCTGGAGTCGGGGGCGAAGACGCGGAAGGCCATCTCGGTCGCCAGCCCGCCGCGCCAGCGGCCCGCACCGCCGCTATCTTTAGCGAGTCCGTATTTAACGAACTCGACCGGAGTCTCGGTCTCGGTGATCTCGATCGGTGTGTTCTTGAGATAGGCGGCGTCGGCGCCCGATCCGTTGGTGCCATCGCGATGCGGCATCGCCCCGCCGCCGCCCACTACCGGGTTCACTGCCGCGATGACACTCCGGCTGGTGCGCTCGTCCGTGGTCATGACGTTGACGATGCAGTTGTTGCCCGCCGGCGCCGCCGGCAGGCGCTCCGGCACTGCCTGCGAAAAGGCGCCAAAGATGACCGAGCGCAGCCGCGCGCAGGTGAGCGAGCGCATGCCGACGGCGGCGGGGTGGACCGGGTTCAGCACCGAGCCTTGCGGCGTGATGCAGGTGAACGGCCTGGTTAGGCCCGTATTGAGCAGGATCTTCGGGTTGAGCGTGTAGAGCACGTAGTAGACGCCGACCAGCAGCATGGTGTGTCGCGGGTCGCCGCCCGATGGCACGTTGAGCGAGGAGCCGAGCTGCGGGTCGGAGCCGGTGAAGTCGAGCACCGCTTCGTCGCCTTTGATCGTCAGTCTCAGCTTCAGCCGGCAGGGATTGGCCTCGACCGAATCCTCGTCGGCAAAGTCGGCGAACTCCCATGTGCCGTCTGGCATGGAGCGCAGCACGTCGCGCGCCTGCGCCTCCGCATGGTCGAGAAGCGCGGCGACGCCTTCCACGAAGCCGGGCTTGCCGAACTTCCGCACCATCGCCTGGATCTTGCGCTCGCCGGTATTGAGCGCGCCGACCAGCGCCTTGATGTCGCCGATGTTGAGGTCGGGCTTGCGCACATTGGTGCTCATGATCCGCAGGATCGTCTCGTCGAAGACACCCTCATTCACCAGCTTCATCGGCGGAAAACGGATGCCTTCCTGATGGATTTCGGTCAGCGCGCGGCTGAGCGAAGCCGGCACCGCGCCTCCCATATCGGTGTTGTGGATGTGGCCTCCGGTCCAGGCGACGATCTCGCCGTCGACGAAGACCGGCTTCCATAGATGCGTGTCGGGCGCGTGCGTGGCGACGTGGCCGGAATAGGGATCGTTTGTGAAGGCGACATCCCCCGGCCGGTAGCCGCCCACCATCGCGATCGCGCGGTGATAGGAAAGCCCCGGATACCAGGTGGCGCCGAGTTCCATCGGGACGGCGAAGGTCGCTCCGGAGCGATCCATCAGCATCACGGTGAAGTCCTGCGTCTCCTTGACGAAGGCGGAGTGCGCGGTGCGATGCAGCGTATGCGCCATGTTCTCGGCCGCCGCGCGGGCATGGTTTGCCAGAACCTGAAGGTTTGTCCGGTCGAACAAGGCGTCACTCCGCGAAGGTCAGGAGAAGATTGAGGTGGCGGTCGACCCGTGCCTGCGTTCCTGCGGGAATTGCAAAGGTCGTGTCTTCCTGCACCACCACAGCGGGTCCTCGGAACGTGCTGCCAGGCACCAGAGTCTGCCGGTCGTGGAGGTCGACCGTCTCGATGCTTTGGCCCGTATAGACCGGGAGCCGGCGCGCCGGACTGGCCGGGGCGTCGATCTCGTCGGTCTCCGGGAAGAAGAGCGCCGGCCCTGCGCCTATTGCCGACAGTCGGACGTTCACAAGCTCGATCTCGCCCTCCGGATCATAGAAGTCGTAGAGCTGATTATGGGTTCGGTGGAAGGCTTGCTCGACGGCGGCGGCGTCGCCATCCGCCAGCCATTGCGGCGACAGCACGACCTCGATCTCGTAGCTCTGCCCGACATAGCGCATGTCGCAGGAGAAATTGAGCTCAGCGGCCGCATCGTGCCCCTGCGCCGCGAGCCAGTCGCGGCCCTCTCGCGCAAGCGCCTCGAAGGCCTCGCGGATTTCGGGGAGCGACGCGCCCGACAACGGGCTGAAGATCGTGCGGATGAAGTCTCCGCGCAGATCGGCCACCAGCCCGCCCAGCGCCGACACCACGCCGGGGCGACGCGGCGCCATGACGCGCTTCATGCCGAGCTCGCGAGCCAGGAAGGCGCCGAGCATCGGGCCGCCGCCGCCGAAGGGCATCAGCGTGAATTCGCGCAGGTCGACGCCGGCGCGCGAGGCGAGCTTCTCGACCTCGACGAACATTTCCGACACCGCGATGTCGAGGATCGCCTGCGCAGTCTGCTCGACTGGGCGGCCGAGCCGGGCAGCAAGGTCGCCGACCGCGCGATGCGCCAGTCCGGTATCGATCCTGAGCTGGCCATAGGCCATCTCGCTGTGGCCGAGCCATCCGCAGACCACCATGGCGTCCGTCACCGTTGCCCGCTCGCCACCACGGCCATAGCATGCAGGTCCCGGCGTCGAGCCCGCCGATTCCGGTCCGACGCGCAACACGCCCTGCGCGTCGACACTGGCGATCGAGCCGCCGCCGACGCCGATCGAGCTCACCGACACGGACGGGATATGGAGCGGGAATTCGCCGATCAGTTCGCCGGTCCCGAACTGCGCCTCGCCGCCGATGATGAGCGCGAAGTCGGCCGAGGTCCCGCCGATGTCGAGGGTAAGCACTTTGTCATCACCTGCCTGGCGCGCCAGCCAAGAGGCGCCGATGACGCCAGAGGCCGTTCCGGACAGCAGCATGTTCACGCAGGCGCGCTTGCCCTCGGCAGCGTTCATCAGTCCGCCGTTCGACTTCGTCAGCATGGGGCGTGCAGGCACGCCGCGGACCTTCAGCCGCTCTTCCAGCGCAGTCAGATAGCCTGAGACGCGCGGATGGACATAGCCATTGAGGATGGCGGTCGAGCTGCGCTCATATTCGCGGATGACCGGCCAGACCTCGGCCGAGGTGAAGACGAAGAGGTCGGGCGCAAGACGCGCAATCGCCGCCTTCACCGAAGCCTCCTGCGCGGCGTTGCGCCAGGCGTGGAGGAAGGAGACGATGATCCCTTGCGCCCCGCTCGCTTTCGCCGCGGCGACCGCGCTTTCCACCGCCGCCGTGTCCGGTGCCCGGGATTCGCTGCCGTCAGCACGCATGCGAGCCGGAATGCCGAAGACCATGTCGCGCGAGATCAGCGGGTCCGGCCGCGAGCAGAACAGCGAATACATGTCCGGCATGCGAAGCCGCGCGAGTTCGATCACGTCCTCGAAGCCGGCATTGGTGAACAGCGCCAGCGGCGCGCCCTTGCGCTGGATGATCGTGTTGATGCCGACGGTCGTGCCGTGCACGAAGCGCGTCATATGGGTCGGATCGAAGCCTTCGCGTTCGGCCAGCAGGGTGAGACCCGTCATCAGCTCGGCGCCCGGATCTTCCGGCGTCGTCAGCACTTTCAGCGAGGCGACGCGTCCGGAATTGGCTTCGAGCGCGCAGAAATCGATGAATGTCCCGCCGATATCGACGCCGACCTTCCAGTCGGCCTTGGTCCGCGCCTCATCCGCCGCAATGGCACCATCCATGATGCGTCCCTTCCTGTCTGTCGACCAAACCTGGCACGAGCGGATGGTCAGGGTCCAAGATGGATGACGGGCAAGGATATAAGTCTTGCTTATACTTTCGCGCGATGGTCACCCAGGACGGCGGCACACGCCTCGCGGATTTCGTCGCGCATCATCTCGTCGGCCCGCGAAAGGGCTCGTGCGCGCGACGTAAGCAGCGCGATCGGAAATTCCGGCCCGGCCGCCAGCGGCCTGACGGCAAGCCCGGCAAACTGCTGCCACGGCAGCAGCGCGTCGACCAGGCCGATACCCAGACCGGCCTGGACGAAGCCGACCGCGGAGATGGATGCGTCGATCTCAAGCGACGGCGAAAGCGCCACGCCCTGCGCGCGAGCCGCGTGGGCCAACTCGTCGGCGGGACGGGTGTTTCCGCGATAGGATATCAACTCCTCGCCGGCGAGATCGGCGAGCGTCAGCTCGGTTTTCCTGACCAACGCATGCCCGGCGGGCAGCAGGCACGCGAAACCTATACTCCCGATCACCTCGGCCTCGATGTCGGGAGGCAGGCGATCGTCCATGGCCACGCCGAGGCTGGCATCGCCGGCGCGCAGCATGTCGACGATTGCGGCGATCGGCGCGCTATGGGAACGCAGCAATATGTTGGGATACTGCGCCCGGAACCTGGTGAAGGCGCACGGCAATATCGCCATGGCCGGCGGCGGCGAGGCAGCGACCCGCACCAGCCCTGCCCGACCCAGGCGCAGGTCGGTGGTCTTGCGGCGCAAGCCGTCGAGCCCCGCCGACAGCCTCTCGGCATCGGGGAAGATCTCGAGCGCCTCCGGGGTCGGTCGCAGCCTGCCCTTAACCCGCTCGAACAGCGTGAAGCCGAGTTCGTCCTCGGTGTGGAGCAGGATCTGGCTGAGCGCAGGCTGGGAGATGTTCAGCATCCGTGCCGCGGCGGTCACGGTGCCGGCGCGCATGACGGCGATGAACACTTCGAGCTGCCGGGCCCGCATTGCCACTCCATAGGTAAAGCTTATGGGTCTTGCCCAAACCCATCTTTGACGCAATGCCGCGGCGCCGACAAGATGCATCCAAGGATCAAGGATCGACTATGGATGTGATCGTGCTGGGCGGCGGCCTGATGGGGACGGCTTCGGCCTATTTCCTCGCAAGACGCGGCGCGCGCGTGACACTGATCGAACGCAACCGGATCGGCACTGGGGCGACCGTCGCCTCGTTCGGCAACATCCGGCGCACCGGGCGTCACCTGTCGCAGCTTCCGCTCGCCCACCGCTCGCTCAGCCTGTGGGGCGAGGCTGAAAAGATGCTTGGCCGCGACGTCGAATTCCGCGCCACCGGCCACATCCGACTGATCTTCGATGAGGGAAGTCTTGCCGACATGCGGGCCTACGCTCAAGCCGCGAGGCCCTGGGGGCTGGAGCTGGAGGAACTTGGCTCGCGCGAAATCCGCTCCCGGTTTCCCGGCCTCGGTCCTGAAGCGATCGCGGCGTCGTTCTCGCCGGATGACGGCAGCGGCAATCCGCGGCTGATCGCGCTGGCTTTTGCTGAGGCAGTCCAAAAGCTCGGCGCGGAACTCGTCGAGGAGGCCGAAGTTGAGACGATCAAGCACACCGTCTCCGGTTTCCTTGTCGCCACTTCGAGAGGGTCGTTCGCCGCCGAATGCCTGCTTAACGCCGCCGGCGCCTGGGGTGCGCGCGTCGCCGCGCAATTCGGCGAAATGGTGCCGCTCGACGCACGCGGTCCGCAGATGGGCGTGACCGAGCCGCTGCCATATCGGGTCCTGCCGGTGGTCGGCATCTGGACTCGCGACAAGGATTATGGCGCTTATCTGCGTCAGGTCGAGCGAGGCAACATCGTCTTCGGCGGGGCGGCCGAAAGGGTATCGGTCGACCTCGATCCAGGCCACGCGAGCGCCGATCCGATGCGGCTGCCGATACAATTGCGCGCCGTCGCGCGGCTCATGCCCGCCATCGCACGGGTCGCAGTAATCCGCACATGGTCGGGCTGCGAGGGTTATGTTCGAGATATGCTGCCGGTGATGGGGCAATCGGCCACGACGCCGGGCCTGTTCCACGCCTTCGGGTTCTGCGGTCACGGCTTCCAACTCGGTCCCGGCGTTGGCGACGCCATGGCGGAACTCATAACGACCGGCCGTTGCGCAACGCCGCTCGACGATTTCAGGGTGGATCGGTTTGGCCGCGCGGCCTGACGACGAATCGATAAGATTGGCCTTTCCAGGACACAGCAATGACCGGTTTCAGGGACGGCAGAGCTTAGCGCTATGGCGGACATTGGGCGCATAGCTGCTTTTTCGCCATCGGCCTTGGTGCTCTATATTAAGGTTACGTCTAAAGGCGCGGTACACCGCGCCTAGACGCGCTAGGTTGCCGCGCTCCCGTTTAGCGCCACTCCTCGGCGCGGTGATGCGCCCTCTGGTGTGCCGCGGCGATTGCGTGCCCTTCCAAACGCAAAAAACCGCCCCGGTTAGACCGGGACGGTTATAGATTTATGATAGAATTGGTTGCGGGGACAGGATTTGAACCTGCTGGCCTCGCTTGCGAAGCCCCTTCAACAGAAGAACTCGGTTGAAGCGCTGTATTGGCGGTAGCACTCTCCCGACTCGAACCCCTGAACTTACATCCTATTTATACGCCCTGACCGCAATTTACCGCACGGCTTGATCGGCTCTCTTCCGGCGGAGGTTGATACAATCTAGAATAGATCCTGATCTCTGAACAGAAGTCCCCGAACCAGGGCGGACACATGCCAGTGGCGAGATCATGAAAAGCGATCCCCTCTCCTATCCTCCTCGCGGCCTCTCACGCGAAGAGGCCGCCCGGTACATTGGCGTGGGCGCAACAAAATTCGACCAAATGGTCGCTGACCGCCGCATGCCAAAGCCGAAGAAGGTTGACAGCCGCGTGATCTGGGATCGCTTAAAACTCGAAGCCGCGTTTACCGAACTACCTGGAGACGAGGAAGAAAATATCGTCGACTTCCTGTTGCAAGGGAATCATCGCAGGGAATAGATTCATTCTGCCATGACCGACAAATATCCCCGGCCTCTCCTCCTACAAAGACCGCCATGGCAAAGTTCGCTGGCGCTATCGGACGAAGGAGCGTGTGCTTAGTCTGCCGGCCCCCAATCAGGCGGGTTTCAAGGAGGCCTACCAGGCAGCGGTCGAGGGCCGGAAAGTCCCCAAGGCTCCCGTCGTCATGCCTGGAGCCGCTCTGCCCGGCACGTTTGGAGCGGCCTTTCAACGGTTGAAGATCTCGGTCAAGTGGTTGGCGCTTGACGAAGCCAGCAAGCGCAAGAACACACGGGTGATCGAAGAATTTCTAGAACTGCGAGTGGTCCCTGATCACCCGCTCATCTGGCGGGATGTAGCGGTTAAGAATCTTCGGCGTATCCATGTTGAAGAGCTTCTTGGCCGCTTCATCGCCACGCCCCACAAGGCCAAGCACCTGCTTGGTAGGCATACGCAAGCTGGTCTATGTCGCGCTACGCCAAGATTGGATCGAAATCGATCCCATGGCGGCGGTTGAGTGGCGGCCCGCCTATGGCGGCTGGAAAGCATGGTCGCGCGAGGCCATGGCGCAATTCGAAAAGCGCTGGCCGCCCGGCACTGCGGCGCGAACCTGCTATGGGCTGGCACTGTGGCTGGGGAACCGCCGAGGCGACGTTGCCGGGCTGCGATGGGATCAGCGCGTCACGCGTCGCGTCCTGATCGACGGAGTTGAGCGCCAGTTCGACGGATTCAATATCGTGCAGACCAAGAACAAGGGAAGGACCGGAGGGAAGCGGCTTTTCGTTCCAGTAACTCCCATGCTCGCTGAGATCCTGGAGGCGGCCGACCGGCGCGGAGAAACAGTCTTGCTCACCGGATATGGCCAGCCTTTCTCGGCGCAGTCCTTAGCCGGTGCCATGGCGCACTGGTGCGCTCTCGCTGGATTGCCGAAGGGCCTCACTCTGCACGGATTGAGGAAGTCACTCGGGGTCTATCTCGCCGAAGCGGAAGCATCCACCAGGCAGATGATGGACGTCCTCGGCCACGACGACATCGACCATGCTGAGCTCTATTCCAGGGAGGCCTCGCAGGTGCGTTTGGCCGTCCAGGGCATGGACCGGGTCGTGCGTCTGGTCACGCGCAAGCCGATGCTTGGCGAACCTATTGGCGAACCTCGTGGCGAACCGCCCTATAAATCATTGATAAATAACGACAATGGTGGGCCCGGAGGACGTATTCACATCTCTGATTTCATTGTCTTTTTCGTGGGCCAAAATAGGAAATCTTCCCGTATCGCTCCCTATGGTCCCGCGCCTAAGCAAAGGACGCGGCACGGGATAGGGCTTCATGCAAGCTCCTAGGATGTGGGCTTTGCTTGGCATGATTTCGCGGTTGGTAGCGATCAGCCGCCGCTGTCCAATTCCGTTCCGGTTCGCAGGCACTCAAGATAGGCGCGATAGGCGAAGCTGCGGTCGCGCTTCTTTCCTGTAGTTTCCACGAGAATATTGGTTTCGGTCAGCGCCTCGATCGCACGGATCGCGGTCGGCTTGCTTGCGCCGATCAACTTTGTGACCGAGGCAACGCTCACGATTGGGTGACGCGGCAATTGCTCGAACAGTCTCACTGCCGAGACGGAGGCGGAATGGGCTTCGAGCAATCGCACCCGGTCCGCGGAGACGAGATTGAACAGTTCCCGCGCCGAGGTGACGGCTTCATCGGAAATCGTGGCGACCCCATCGAGAAAGAAGTCGATCCAGCCCTCCCAGTTCCCTTCCAGCCGGACCAGATTGAGGCGCCGGTAGTACTCTTCCCGGTGGCGTTTGAAAAACAGGCTGAGATAGAGGAGCGGCGCTTTCAGCAAGCCCCAGTGCTCCAAGAGCAGCGCGATCAGGAGCCGCCCGATTCGCCCGTTGCCGTCGAGATAGGGATGAATGGTCTCGAACTGCACGTGGAGAAGACCCGCCCGCATCAGCTTCGGTAGCGGATCGTCGACGTGGATGTATTTCTCAAATTCGCTGAGAAGCTGGGGAAGCTTATCCGGTGGCGGCGGAACGTAGACCGCATTGCCTGGCCGGCTTCCCCCGATCCAGTTCTGGCTGCGGCGCACGTCTCCGGGCTGCTTGTTCGAACCGCGCACGCCGCGCATCAACCGCTTGTGCGCCTCGTTCAGGAGCCGCATGGAAATTGGCAACCCCTGCTTCGACGCAAGCTGGTCGCGGGCATAGGCGAGCGCGTCGAGGTAGTTCGTGACCTCTTCCACGTCGGCATTGGGTGCCGGCCCCTCTTCGGCCTCGAAAGCGAGAAGGTCCACGAGTGACGCCTGCGTGCCCTCGATCTGCGACGAGATCACGGCCTCCTTGCGCACGAAGGCATAGATGAACCAATCGAGGGAAGGCACCATATCGCCTGCGAGATCGAGACGAACGAGCGACTGCTCGGCTTCCCGGAGACGATGTTCGAGCTTGCCCTCAACAGAGAGTGCCGGACGCGCAGGCGGCAGATCGAACGGGATGAACGCATGGACGTTCTCTGCGCCTGCGGTTACGCTCTCGTATCGGCCCGTTGTTCGCTTCGGCATTTCATGACCCAATTGGGAACAGCTTCGTTCGGATCGAGGCGAGCAAGGAACGACAGCGTTCCTTGGCGACCTCTCTGGGAAAGAAGTCTTTACTAGCGCTGAGCGTTAGTCAAGAAATCGTTCTTAGCGCGCTTGATAGATTGTTGCCGACGACCCGGGGTGGCTTTTCGGCCCCTGATGTGACTCCGGCTCCACCTAACGCTAAAGCTGCCAACTGCGTCGTTGGTCGGTTTGAAGTCCAGGGAGGCACATATGAGGGTCAAGTTTACATTGAGGAAGGCCTCGACGCCGGGAGGCTCGAAGAACCGCCTGGAGGGTTCCGAAGCGGTGCATGTAATGGCTGGCCGATCGACAGTTGGGCGCGGCGGTAAGTATTGAGCCCGACAACGCCCCTCTCTCTTTCAGCACATTGGCCGCCTCGACCAGCATCTGCTCATTGGTGATGCGCCTAGACTAGCGCGTGCTCGTCTGAAGGCCTGCAATGGAGTAAGCCTGTCGGTCGGTGGACATCCGCAGATACTGGGCAGCGCGAACCCTCAGCCTCGCTTGAGGGGTGTTGCGGGCCGCTGCAGCCTTGTCCATCGCTTCGCGCCGTCGTACCGATGCCTTGATCCAGCGACTTTGCCACCTGAGGGTAGGTGAGCCGGTTGGAATTCGGCCCGATCCTGTCCGCGGCTTTGAAATAGGTCCGCTGGCGTGGCTGACAAGCTATGGGGAATGGAATGCGCCGATACGTTGGTGTGATCCACAAAGAGGGCAACAGCGACTTCGGGCTTTCTTTTCCCGACTTCCCCGGTGTCGTCACGGCCGGCCGGACGATCTTGGAGGTGCGTCAGCTCGCCGAGCAGGCGCTCGCTTTTCACGTCGAGGGACTTATGGAGGACGGCCAACCCATTCCAGAGCCGACGTCACCGGAGCGCGTGGTGACCGATAGAGGCGCACTCACGACTATCCAAGTGCGTCTGAAGGCTCGATACGTCAGGCAGTTACCACGTCGGCCGAGCTGAACTTCGCGTATCCCTCGGCGCCGGAGCCCGTCCCTTCGCACTCCGCGCAGCGCACGCTGACGCCGGGACATCCGTCCTGATGCGTCCCCGCCGGGCAGCAATGGCCGTTGGAGCTTTGCCATCTCGGACATTCGAACATCGTACCTGTGCCGCCGCAGCCTTGGCACTTGCCTTCGGATAATGCCAGTTTCATTTGCCCCGACCCCTTCAGCGTTGCCTTGCAACGCGCCCAACCCCAAACGGGAACATCGACTGGCCCCACCAGCCGTTTGCCGACATTAACATAAGGAAATTAAGGTTCTTCTAAAATAACAATTCCTTGTAAACATCATTCGCCGGCGAACGTTCCGCCGATCCCGGCCACCGCGCTATGAAAGGCATCACACTCGCCGATGCGGGGTATCAATCTCGTTCGGTGTCCGGGCCGTCTTTCCAGTTTGGCGACCATGCTCTTCAACAGCCGGGAAACCATGACTCATTTCGTGAGAAAGCGCGCCGCCGTTCCGCCGCAATGCGAGCCCACTGCGGCTAGGTACGCCCCTGTTTCTTTTGGTCTTTGGGGCTTCGAAGGAGTTCTGGAGATGATGATGAAGAAGGTTTTGGTAGCGGTGCTGATGAGCGCAGCACTTGCCGGATGCGAGACGCAAACCGAAGGCCAGCAGCGGGCCACCACCGGCGCGCTGGTCGGCGGCGCCGGCGGCGCACTAGTCGGCCAGGCCATCGGTGGCAACACCAAGAGCACCGTCATCGGTGCGGCGAGTGGCGCGCTGCTCGGCGCCGTCGTCGGCAGCGCGACGACGCCGCAGCGGCGTGGCGAGCAGCTCTGCCGTTATCAGGATCGCTACGGCCGCATTTACACCGCGCCCTGCGACGACCGCTATTATAACGGCGACTATTGACCTCCGAGTCTTTGACTATGGGAGACGGCGGTTTTCTGCGCCGACTCCCCTCGTCCGTCATGCTTTTGTACGCTTCTCGATATAGAATCATTCTTGCGGCGGGCTGTGGAGGAGGTCGAAATGACGACGAGCCTTGCCGGCGCGCTGAAAGACCGTAGCAAGCGGGCGGTGAAGCGGCTGATCGGGTATGATTCCCGCAACTGGCTGCGCATTCGCCAGATCGAAGCTTTCACCACATTCCTCGAGGCGGCGAACCGCAAATCCCGCGATGTGATCGAGATCTCGCCGGGCTGGAACCGCTACTGGCGGGCGATATGCCCAAACTACCGCTCGGTCGATTTCCCAGACTTCGACATCTGCCGCGACCGCACCGACGAGCAATTTTCCATTGTGATTGCCGACCAGGTGTTGGAGCACGTGCAGCGGCCACTGGCGGCCGCCGCCAATATCCACGCGATGACCAGGCCAGGCGGCTGGGCGATGGTGGCGACGCCGTTCCTGTTCCGCGTGCATGCGCGACCACACGACTACAACCGCTGGACGCCGGCAGGACTGAAGCAGCTGATGGTCGAGGGCGGCTTTGCGGAGGAGGACGTGCAGGTGTTCGGCTGGGGCAACAAGGCCTGCGCCAAGGCGCATATCGGCGGGCCGGTGAGGGCCTATGGCTTGTGGAGAGACCTGAGTAATGACGAGGAGTACCCGCTGATGGTGTGGGCATTTGCCAGGAAGGCGTGAATTCGCCCGCGCGCGTGTCGGCCCGCACAAGGCGACGGCGATCTGTCGCGGGCGCAATGCCTGAGCCGGATAGCAAAGCGAATCTCCCGACCGGGCCGTAACCGTCGGCTGTCGGTTGGCTGACCAGAGCAGCCGTTCTGCCATCTACCTATGTCGCTGCATCCGCCTTCTCTGTTTCGCCCGCGCTACCATACCCCTTGGACGCGCGGACCGTCGACGGGAACTAATTGTTACTCAATTTCTTCAATGTCGTGGCGACCGCGCAAAGCGCGTAAGCCCGTGAGAGGATCGACGATTAGGATCGCACATCTCAGCCAGCGCCTCGGCCTGCAGACGGCTCCAGTCCTCCCGTGTCGAATGGTCGGCACGGGCAGAATGTAGATGCCAGCCCCAGGCGGATACCACCTTGCGCGCGAATTGTTTCGGTACGAGCGCGACCAGATCGCTTCCCCCCACCGCCTTGCAGACGCCACCGAACAAAGGCAGATGGATGGGCGGGGTTCCGGACGAGAAGGTAGGCTCCCCTTACAGAGGTGGAGCCACCGGCGCCGGCGGCTCCATTACGATCGGCGAAAACGCGCGACGGCTGCGGTTAGCTCCTTGGGGTCGACCGGCTTCGATAGCCTTGGCGCCTGCCGGAACTCATCGGGAAAGATCGTCGGACTGTCGTAGCCGGTGACGAAAAGAAAGGGAATGCCCCGCGAGGCGAGCAACTCGGCCAAAGGGAAACTCCGTTCTCCGTTGAGGTTGACGTCGAGCACCGCTCCATCAAGCGCGATACCGTCGATCTGCTGCAGCGCCTCTTTCACCGAAGCCGCGGGACCGACCACCTCGCATCCCGAATCCGTCAGCAGGTCGGAGAGATCCAGCGCTATCAGAAAAGCATCCTCGACGATAAGGATCTGAAGACCCGATAAGGAGGCTTGCTTATTCATACCTTGCCTGAAGCAGGGGGCGACAAGTAATCGGTCGTTTCGGACCTGGGCAACGGTATCTGCAAAAGACACTCCAAACCGTTCCGCTTGAAGCTCAGATTGACCTTTCCGCCTAGCTCGTATTCCAAACTCTGCTGGATGAAAGTGGTTCCAAAACTCCTCTTCGTCGGCTCCTTCACCTTGGGGCCGCCGATTTCCTTCCAGGCGATCGACAGTGTGCCCGGCTTTTCGACGCGCCAAGAAATGTCGACCCGGCCTTTGTCGCTGGTGAACGCGCCATATTTGGTCGCGTTGCTGGCCAGCTCGAAGAAGACCAGGCCGAGCGTGGCCGCCGCACTCGCGTTGAGCTGGAACGGGTCGCCCCGAACGACGACGTTCTGGCCCGTCTTGCCGCCATAGGAAGACAGCGTCGCCCGCACCAGCCCTTCGAGATCGGCGCCTCCCCATTGGTAAGAGGCCAGCAATTCGTGCGTGCGAGCCATCGCCTGGAGACGGGCCTGAAAGGCGCTCGCGAAATCGTCGAGCGATTCCGAGGAACGCACCATACGTGACGTCAGCGCGGTGACGGTGGCGAGGATGTTCTTTACGCGATGCTGCAATTCATGGAGCAGCCGTTCCTGGTTGCGCTCGGCGTTCTTGTGGTTTGATATGTCGATCAGGGCACCGATCGCGCCGCGCACCTTGCCGAATTCGTCGAACAGCGGATTGGCCGACATCATGACATCGATGCCGTCGCCCTTACTCCGCATGATCCGCGCTTCATATCCGGGAATGGCCTTGCCTGTCCGCATCGCCTTCAGCAAAGGCTGGTCGGCGGCATCCACCGGGGTGCCGTTCAACATCAGTGGCAGCACGGCAGGCATGGAACTGAGCTTGCCGTCCGTGGCGCGCCGGCCGGAAAGCTCAACCGCGTGGCGGTTGGCGCGGATTTCCTCGCCATTGCCGTCCTCGGCGATGAAGATGCCCACCGGCACCAGGTCCAGCAGGGTCTCCAGGCTTTCGACACGGTTGCGCAGGTCGTGGGTCAGCACGCTGATCTTTTCCTCCGCCCGCGCGATCTGGGTGACGTCGACGAAGGTGACGACGACGCCGGCGATGACATTGTCGACGGTACGGTAGGGCAGCACGCGCATGATGTAGCGCTTGCCGCTGTCGGCGCCTTCGATCTGGCGCTCGATCGTGCCGAGCCGATGCAGCACCTGCTCCATGTCGGCCTGCAACCCGTCGGCGGCGAAACGCGGGCGCACATGCGCAAGCGGCCGGCCGACGTCGCTTTCGACCAGCCTGAACAGATCGCGCGCCGTCGGCGTAAAGCTGTTGATGCACAAATCGCGATCGAGGAACACGGTCGCGATCTGGGTGCTTTCGAGCAGATTCGCCATGTCGTTGTTGGCGCGGCTGAGCTCGTCGACGCGGATGTTGAGCTCAGCATTGACGGTCTGCAGCTCCTCGTTGATCGACTGCAGCTCTTCCTTGGAGGTTTCCAGTTCCTCGTTGGACGACTGCAGCTCCTCATTGATCGAGGACAGCTCCTCGTTGGAGGACTTCAACTCCTCATTGGAGGATTCGAGCTCCTCCGTGGTGATCTGCAGCCGCTCCCTGGTTTCCCGCAGCTCCTTTTCGAGCTGGCTGACATTGGCGCTTTCGACGTCGTCGGTGGTGTGGACGGGCTCGTCCTCGGTTTCCGGCGTGATTCCGCCGACATCCCGGAAGACCAGCATGTAGAGCGGTTCGGACGAGCCATCGGCCGGCAGCGGCTGCACCGCGAGGCTGATCGTCTGGCGTCCGCCATTGGTGCCGATGCTGATCTTGTTCTGGACGGCTACGTGTCCGGTGCTGACCGCCTTGTGGAGCGCCGCCCTCAGATCCATGCGCAGCCCGCGCCGCGCCATGGAGAAGACGTTGTGATCGGGAGCGCCGGCCGCGAGCTCCAGATATTTGCCCGTGCCTCCCGAGCTGTGCATCACCTCGCCGTCGGCGTTGATGACCACATAGGCGGGCGCATAGCGTTCGACGAGAACCCGTTCCGCAACCTCTGGCAAGGTTGCCGCCGTGGCCCCCCGGCGCGCAAGAGGGGGCGCCTGCCTGGCAGCGGCAGCCAGCGGGAACTCCGGCAGCCGCTGCATCGCGACCCCGCCACGCTTCTGGAAGATGCGGCTCGCCTTGTCGATGGTCGAGAACAGGCGCGCGTGGCGCGTGACGTTTTCCGAGGAACCAAGAAAGAGATAGCCGTTGTTGCGCAGCGCGTAGTGGAAGATCGGGACGATCTTCTCCTGCAGTTCCGGTCCCATGTAGATCAAGAGGTTCCGGCAGGCGATCAGGTCGAGCTTGGAAAAGGGCGGGTCGCCCAACAGATTGTGCGCCGAAAACAGGCAGACCTCCCGCAATTCGGCGGAAACGCGATAGGTGCCGTCCTCGCGCGAGAAGAATTCCTTCAGCCGCTTCGGCGTCACGTCGGTCGCGATCGTCGCCGGATAGCGGCCGGCGCGCGCAACTTCCAGCGCGCGCTCGTCGATGTCGGTGGCAAAGATCTGAAGGTTGGGGGAGGCAGCTCCGCGCGGCGCGCTCTCCTTCAAAAGCATGGCGATCGAATAGGCTTCCTCGCCGGTGGCGCAGCCCGGAACCCAAACCCTGATCGTCTCGTCCGGCTTGCGATCCTCGAAAAGTTTGGGGATGACGAAGCGTTCGAGCGATTCGAAGGCCTGTGTGTCGCGGAAGAAGCTGGTCACGCCGATCAGCAGATCCTGGAACAGAAGGTCGACCTGCTGCGGTTCTTCGCGAAGCCGCTCGTAGAAGGTGGTCGGATCGTCGATCTGCAGCACCTGCATGCGGCGCTGGATGCGCCGCAGGATGGTATTGTCCTTGTAGCCGCTGAAATCGTGGCCGGTGCGTGTGCGAAGCAGCGCCGCGATGCGCGAAAGCTGTTCGGCCACCTCGCGCTTGCGGCGGTCGCGCTCGCTTTCGGTGCGGTTGGCATGGCTGAAATAGCCGACCAGCTTCGCGGCCATTTCTTCCGCGGGAAGCACCATGTCGACGAGGCCGCTCTGGACGGCGCTGCGCATCATGCCGTCATATTCGGCGCTTTCCTGCGCCAGCGTCAGCCCGTCGCGCTCCTTGATCGCCCTCAGGCCGATGGTGCCGTCGCTGCCCGTTCCGGAAAGAATGATCCCGGCCGCATTCTCCGCCTGGTCCTGCGCCAGCGAGGTGAAGAAATCGTCGATCGGCGTGCGTCTGGCGCGCGTGGTGGTCATTCTGACCACGTGAAAACGCTGGTTCTCGATGGTCACCGAGACGCCGGGAGGGGTCACGTAGATGTGGTTCGGCTCGATCTCCAGGCCCTCGGCCGCAGTCTGCGTCTCGATTGCGGTTGAGCGCTGGATGATGCTGGCGAGCACGCTTTCATGCTCGGCGTCGAGATGCTGGATCACGACATAGGCAAAGCCGCTGTCGACCGGAACTTCCGGAAAGAATGTCTGCAGTGCTCCGATGCCGCCCGCCGACGCTCCGATGCCGATGGTGGGGAAGGGCGCGGGCTCTTTCTCGGCCTCGCGTAAGCTAGCCCTTGCTTTGCGTGTGCTTGCCTTCCTCGCCGCCTGCGCCATTGTCTGTTGCCTGCACCCGCCTGCTTTCGAGAATACGCTCGATCAGAGCGGCATCCGCTTCGTATTCCTTGGCTCGCTTGCCAAACTCGCTGGCGAGTTCGGAGCGATGCTGCGTCTTTTGTCGCTCGGCCATGCGCCGGGCAAACTCTGCCCGCTGCTGGTGCGATCGCAGCAGGCTCCATAAGATCTCGTCGGCCTCGATCGCCTGCGCTTCCATCACCGCGTCGGCGGTAAAGGCGTGCCCGGTATGGCACCGATAGCGCAGCATGTCACCGTCTTCGATCTCCCACAGCGGCCCGTGGCATTCCGGGCATGTAAACACCGACAGTTCGCCAAGTCGATCTTCATTTTTCATGGTCGAATGCTCCTGAGCGGCGATCGCCGCTTCCAGCCTCACCCCCGGTGGCGCCGGGAGGGTTTCACCGGCTGGTTCGGCGGCCAGGTTCGCCAGCAAGCCGCCAAGCTTCGCGGCCGGCAGGCAATGATCGACCTCGACATAGTGCAGCGCGCTCTCCACCATGGAAGGAACCAGCGTGTCCTTCGGGTGCTGGACGACCGTAAGCCCTCCGACAGCCTTGATGGCCCTCAAGCCGGCGGTGCCGTCGGCGAGCGAACCGGAGAGCAGCACGCCGATGACGCTGGCGCCGTAGCTCAGCGCCGCCGAGCGGAACAGCGGGTCTATCGCTGGCCGGGCGAGGTTTTCGCGCGGGCCCCGCCGCAGCATCATGTGATCGCCATGCAGAAGGAGGTGGAAGCCGGGTGGCGCCACATAGATATTGCCGGTCCTGAAGGTCGCGCCGTTCTTGGCCACCAAAGCCTTCAGCGTACCCGCGCGGTCAAGGATTTCCGGCAGGTAGCTGACCTGGCCGACATGCAGCACGACGAACACGGCTGCCGGCAGATCGGCGGGCAGGTCGCCGACGATCCTCTTCAGCGGTTCGACTCCGCCCGCCGACGCGCCGATGACAATGATGAAGCGGTTACGCGCCTCCCCTTTCGGCGAGCTCGTCTCGTTCTCGCGGGCAGATGAAATACGGTTTCGAACGTCGGCCATGGCACTCGTGGGTCGCGCCCCCGCCTTAGTCATAAGTCGGCGAAGGGGCACTAGGTTCCATGGCGCGCCCTATCGCTGCATGTGACGGTCGCGCGTAGCCGCGAGCCGTTGCCGTGGCGAGCGATTCCGGCATGCGACGGCCATCTGTCCGTGCCTTGAGGGCGATGCGATCGGGAGGCGAGCGCTTCCCGTCGCTCCAGAGATTGATGCTCACCTTTCAACCTGTCGAATACGCGGCGCAGCAACGCAATTTCAGACGAACTGAAGACATCGGCTCCGCTGTGTTCGCAACCGGCTGGGTTGGTGCAATGACCCTAGATGCGCAGCCTGGCGAAGTGCGCAGCAGGCACCAAACTACAAGTTGCGCTCCCGACCAGTTCCTTCAATTTTCGGTCTTTGGCCTCTTGTCCCTTGTATGTGAGACGAATGTCTTATGTATCACCTTTTTGGTCCGAAGGATGAAACATCTCCTTCGAAGTCTCGTTTGAACGGGTGCTGGCGAAAAGGTCCCTTCATCGTCAGTTCATGGGTGCCTGCCATCTTCCTGCGTTCGTGGTGGGCATCCATCTGCGATGAATGGTGAGGCGGTGCATTGCCAATATCCGATGAGTTGCGCGACGTCCCCGTTACGTTCGAGTGCCCGATTTGCAATCATCCGATTGTGAAGAAGGGTTCATGGTTCAAGGCAGTGAGCCTGTTCAGATGCGATGCCTGCAGGACCAGGGTGCGGCTTGGCTATGCGGCCAAGCTTGCCCTGTTTGAGAAAAGTCGGCGTCAGGAGTCACGACCGGATAGCGATTTCCACGGGTAGTAGCGAGCGCTGATTTTGTAGCGAGGCTGATGCCGCGGCGGCATGGCGGAAAGCGCGGCGGTAGCGGCCGCCTTGATTCTGCACCGCGGCAGAGGCGCGACCCCGGGTTTTTTGACGGCCGGCGAGCGTTGTTAGGTTAGGTGTGTGCGGGCGCGTCCTTGGTGTTATTCACTAGCTCAACACCAATCCTGCGACCAACACGGCAACGGCTAGCGAAAACGGGACCGCCAAGAGCCAGCCAGCTTCCAGGACACTGTTTTCGTGATGGTTCATGATGAGGCTCCTTCCTGCGTCCGTTCAGAGGCAAAGGCCCGAGGTGCGTGGTCGGTTCCATTTCTTTTGGGGCGCAGGATCGATGGCGGGTTGGTTGGTCAACTAACTGATGACGTCGGTCGATCCTGTGGCCAATCTCTTCGCGTTGCGACTGAAGTCTGGCTTCTCGCCCTTAGTCTCAAAGCCATCGATAAGGGGCGCATTGGAATAATATATTGCGATTCATCTTTGACGGATGGGCGTCGAAGGTGCAGCATTCACTCGGCGGCTCGGCTTACGGCTCTGAAGATGCGCAGATGTTGCATAATCGATATGTGCAAAGCCAGAAAGCGCAGCTGCAAATGTCAATGTGATTCCCTCACCATCTACGTACTCTCGCGCTAAAGTATCCTTCGTTTGTATGGCGGATAGATTGGCGGCGGCTGATAACCTCCACCTCAGCCGGTGCGATGCGAGCCTTTGCTGGTCAGGTCCGGCGTGTGCTGGCCTACCCCGCCAGCCGTGCCGGGCCGATCCCAATGCACGCAAGGTTGGTCCGCTTTGAGTCGCCTCACCAGTTCGGCGATTCAACAACAGCCTTCCGCCTACAGGTAGGCAATCGACCGACATGCCAGTGCCTGGCTTCTTGCATCGTCAAGGCGATCTCCGAAATGAGGTCACCGCACCGGCGAGGATTTTATTCCTCATCGCTTGCCAGATGACAAGCGCCGTAACTGGCCGCCCAAGGAGCTGGGAGCCAACGGTACCCGGCCTGTCGGGGAGTCGGGGTTGACTAGGGGACGTACAGGCCGGGCCCCTTACCCCGGATCGCGGGGCAGACATCCATTATGCGCCGGTTTTCAAACTGGCACTACTAATTTTAGTCTTAGCTAATAAAAGCCCGTCGCCGGACATACGGCGACGAGCTTCTCTAGCGACCCAGGAGCGGACATGACCGCTGCCAGCTACAACCAGCAATCGCGGAGGTCTGTTCCATGTACATGCGAAAATATTAGCATCTGCTTGACGAAGCGGCCGCCCGCGCCAGACTCATGTCCATGGCGAAGAACAGCATCCACGTCGGCGACGAGGTCGCCATCATCGCAACTGTTCGCAAGCGGGTCACGGAAGATCGGGTGAGCGTATCGATCCCATCCTACGGGCAGCCGCATTCCGTTGTTGACCGAACATCGAAGGTGACTAAGGGACAGCCGATCGAACTGGTGGGCGATGTCACCCACGTCGACGAAGGCAGGGTCACGGTGAATCTGGGCATACCAGTCACCGTGAATGCCGTCAGGCTTGTAACACGCTACGTTCCGCCGAAGCAGAAGACGCCTCTCTCGGACAATGCAACATGACGAACCTTTCGCAGCTTGACCCACCGATCATCGGAACGCGGCACGGAAGGGAAATGGGCAGTGAAGCCGATCATTTCAACAAGTGCCCGGTTTTTGGTCACAGGTTGACCGGCGCGATCTACGGCAGGCCATCTGGCACGAGCAACCGAGCCACAAGCCGCTGGGGATGGACGCCTAGTGGGTGTCGCGACCCGTGCATCAGGGATCTTCATCGCCTGAAATTCGACGATGCCGGAAGTGATTGCGGATGTGGCGGTTGAAAAAGCGGCCCTTGGCGAAGGCTGCTCGGAATGCCGCGACGGTCTCCGGTGGCACACCCTCAAACGCGTAGCGTTTGCCGCTGGCCACGAACCACACCGAAAGAATTCTGTTGGCCGGGTCGTATTCCGTTTTGCTGATCGAGGTAGATGGCATGGCGCAACCGTGGTCTGGCGCATTGCAAACGATCCGACCCGGCTTTTGTTTCAGAGTCCACGACGTCCGCTAAGGGCCGGCTGCTAACTCGGCTTAGATTCGGGCTCTGGATGCGGCGCGTTCGGGCTGGGGCAATCAGCCAATTGCTCACACGGCGGGGGCCGATCGCCAACGCCGCCATAGCGTTCCACGAGTTTCGCGAATCCGTATGCGAAGGCGAAAAGAAGCGCCAGGACAACTACCATTCGGACGGCCATTCGGGATTGTAGCAGAACCTCGAGGCGGAGTTTGGCTAGCTATAGGTAGAACCGCGAATTCCGAGGGCGCCAGCGTCCTTCGTTCACATGCTTCGCATATCGGCCTACCGCCAGCATTGCAGGGCCGCTAGCGCTTGGCAGCCGCCTGCCGGTGTCGCTCGAAGATTGCAATTTTCTGCCCGTAGGTAAGCCGCATCTCGTTATGGCATCCGTCGCAGGTGAATGCCTTGACGCTCTTGATCCAGTAACCCTTCCTGACCATCGCCCGATTGCAGATTGGGCAATTAAGGATCATGTCTTGGTCGAACAGTTCAGGTGAAAGAGCCATCGCATCAGCCTCCCGAAAAAGGATGGCGCTGCAAGATGAATGCCAGGATCCGTCCAAAAATGGCACTTCGGTGATCATCTATGAAGGGTCCTTCGTTCGCATGACGGAATGTTTGGCGAGCGTTAATAAAAATCCGGCCAACCGCGCGCGGTTTTATAAATCTCGCCGCGCCGGTCGGTCCGGCGGCTTTCCTGAGCTGGCCAGCCGGCCGTTCCCGCTTCAGGGGCAAGGCATCCAGCGCCGCAAAAGTCGTCGTCGGTACACCTTCAAAGTCGTATCGCTTGCCAGTGGCCACAAACCACACGGGCAAGGTTCTGCTCTCCCGGTCATAGGCAGTTTTGCTAATCGAGGTGGAGGGCATGACGCCAAAGCGATCGCGCCAGCCTTTGTTTCCAGACGGCCCCGAAACGGAGCGCTCGCCTGTCCCACGTCGGGATCAGAATGTTGGCACCGGTATTGCGCTGAAGAGGTATTCCTCCACCGGTGTCCTGATGGGGATCAGGAACTTCGCCGGGCTAGGATTGGAGTTCCCAGCCCGGCGGTCTTTCTTTCAGTACATGTGCCAAACGCCTCGATTAAATGTGGGCGAGTCCGCCCGTTTGAGGGACCGGTCGGACTCTCGGGCCGTCAAGAGGCGACCCGAGGCAGCGCGCTCCTAGGCACCCGCGCACTGCTAAGAAACCAACAGCCATCCGATTTGCTTGTTCCGAACAAGAAGAAAGCCCGCCGGCCGGAGCCAGCGGGAGTGGCCAGAGTTTACTTCAACGCGTCTCGAGTGCGTTTGTTCAAGCAATCGACAAAGCGCTGTTAGCAACCTTCTGTCGTCGTTTTCATCTGGCCCGGCGCCGCCGTCTTGGCGTCGGTGTCCTGCTGGCCGGGCGCTGCTTGCTTCGCACTGCCGGTCTGCTGGCCGGGCGCGCAGTCCTTCGCCGAATTCGGATTGGTCGACTTGGTGGTTGTTGAATCCGTATTCTGGTCGGTCGGCATTGTTGTCGTAGCGGACGAGGATCCGCTCGTCGAGTTGCTCGACTGCGCGAAAGCAAGGCCGGCGGACAACGCCATCATGGCTGACGCGATAAGAAGCCGTTTCATGCTGATCTCCTGTTTGGGGAAATGTCCCTTCAGTTTCCAAACTGGAGAACGGGGAAACAGTTCCTAGTGCGCTCGACACGGGGCCTGATCCCCCGTCAGGCTGGCGCCGGTGCTGTTGAAACGAAGCGGTGCTGTCGACTGGACAAACAGCGCCCTTCTAAATCCCGTTTGGTGTCGTGGTCACTTTCGGAACCATCCAATCCCGCACGCTATGAGGGATGCCGTACATGCGCCCCCTCGCGGCAAGCGGAACCTAAGCGGAAAGTGAGGGTTTTCTAATCGAAGGCCTAGCAACGAGGATACATGATGGTTGAACTTTTGACCCTGGAAATGGCAGTCGCAAGGTTGCGCGCGAAGCGAGCCGAACTCTCCCTTAAGCAGGCAAAGGCCATGCTCGACGACAACCACGGGCTCGCGGTCAGTCTTGCGCTTTGCAGCCGCATCCGGGCCGGGCAAGCGCGTGCAAAAGCAGCTCGGCGGCGACTATTGAAAATGGCGCCACCCACAACCGCGCATTGAGTTAATATTCTGATCAACAGTGAAGCAGTGCGCTCAGGATGCACGGGCGCGCAAACAGAGAGAGAGAGTCCCATGAGTCTCGGCACAATTTTGATAGTTATACTGATTCTTCTATTGATTGGCGGCTTCAGCAGCCTCGGTGGCAGTCCGTTTTACGGCACCGGTTACTATGGGGGCGGAGGTTTGGGATTGGTGTTGCTGATCATCATTATCCTGGTTTTCCTCGGTCGCCTGTAGCGAGAACTAGGCGAACCGAACCCGGACGGTTCACGCGACGTGTTTTGAGATTTGTAGTCCTCAACCGGGTCGCCGCAGGCGCTTAGCGCACCGGACAACTGGATTTCAACAGTCACGGGGCCGTCTAGACACTCCCAGCGCCTTTGCGCTCCGTCGACACGTGCGGTCGCGAAGCATTGACGTGTCAAAATGTTTCGCAATCAGCCCGGGAGGCGGAATCTCGACTTTTGCATCAAGTCCAGCTTGACAGGATCGTCTCCATTTCCACCGTTTCGACCTGCTGTGCAAACCGCTGGTGATAGACCGTCAGCAGTGCATCATGGGTGGCGTCGGACGAGCTACACAGCGCGTCGGTTACCAGCACCACACGGAAGCCGAAGTCGATCGCTCCCAATACGGTGGCGAGCACACATACGTCGGTCTCGCCGCCGGTGATCACCAACGTGTCAGTTTTCCTCTCCGTCAGAAGACTCGTGAGCTTGCCCTCGAACCAAGGCGAGTAGACGTGCTTGTCAATAATGGCTGCGGGTGGACAGTGGTGCGCCAGCGACGGCAGAAGATCGGCCATTTCGAAGCCAATCTCCCCCAGGGTCATTGACGCCCAACGTTGATAGTAGCGCTTCCAGGTACCGATGCCTTGGCCTGGTTTGCGAGCTGGGAGGAAACGGGTAAATACGGTCTGGGCGGCGCGTCGTTCGACAAGACTTTCGACCCGCGGCAAGACACGGGTGATCCAAGGCGTCGCCCAAGGCGATGGTTCGGCAAAGAGGCGCTGCATGTCGACGCAAAGATGCATGCACCTGTCACCCAACGGACCGTAGGCCAGTCCGGGCGCAGACATCAGGACGCCGTCGCGCGCGCAATCAGAGCGGCGGCTAGCCGCCGGCGTTCAACCTTGACCATAGCGGTTACCCATTTCGGTCCTGCTCTGCCGACAAACGCGATGCACCGGGCTTCGTTCCTGCAACGGCGATGACAGCTCTCCCTCGGAAGGAAATGCGAGCCGTGCAGCGTATGGAACCGGCGGCCATATTCTCGGTTAGATGCAAGAGGCAAATGCAGGATCGAAGCTATGAGCGTGCTTTATCGTGCGGCAAAAATCGCCGAACAGGCTCACGCTGGTCAGACAGACAAGACCGGACAACCCTTCATCGAACATTGCCGCCGGGTTGCGGACGCCGTCGAAACGGTTGATCAGAAGGCTGTTGCCTACCTGCGTGATGTTCTGGAGAAGGGCGACGGCTGGAATCGCGATCGCCTCGAAAGGATCGGCCTCGGACCATCGATCGTGTCGGCTGTAGATGCGCTCACCAGAAGATCCGACGAAGACGATCTCGCTTTCATACGTAGGGCAGCTGCCAATCCGTTGGCACTCCCGGTCAAGCGGGCAGACCTTGTCGACAATCTCCGGCAGGCGCGCCAGACTGGAGCCGCGACATCAAAATACCAGGAGGGTTTGCGAGTCCTGGATGAAGAGTTCCCCAATTGATGCCTGCCTTTCTGGCGACGGCAAGCCCAGCCTTCGGCATCGACCTGCCGCATCACCACACCGAAGAGCGGTGGTAAAGGCGTCCGGCAACCGGTTCCCTCTGCCTCTCGACACGCCTCCAATGGAGGCGCGGACAGCCGATGCGCTGCCGGAAGGGAATGGATCTTGGCAGTATGAGCCGAAATGGGATGGCTTTCGTTGCCTCGCCTTCAAGGGCAGCAAGGTCGTGGATCTCAGGGCAAAATCCGGCAAGCCGCTGGGCCGGTATTTCCCGGAATTGACAGCGCTGTTGGGTGACCTCGACGCGGAAAATTTCGTCGTCGATGGCGAGATCGTGATTGAGGTCGACGGGCATGCTTCGTTCGATGCGCTGCAGATGCGACTGCATCCTGCGCAAAGTCGAATCCGCAAGCTGAGCTTGGAAACGCCAGCGCAACTGATCCTGTTCGATATGCTCGTCGCATCGGACGGCAAGATCCTCATAGAGAAAGACTTGGTGGAGCGGAGAGCAGCAATCGAGGATTTCGTGGTGAAAGCAGACAAGAACTCTTTGCGACTATCGCCCGCCACTACGGCTCTGGCGACTGCAAAACGATGGCTGCAAGGCGCTGGTCATGGCTCGACCGATGGTGTCGTCGCCAAGGCGCTGGCCGAGCGCTATCAGCCGGGTGAGCGCGCGATGGTCAAGGTCAAGCGGCTGCGCACCGCCGACTGCGTGGTGGGCGGGTTTCGCTACCTGAACAGCAAGCGGCAGGTCGGGTCGCTGCTACTTGGCCTCTATAATGAGCGCGGTTTACTTGACCATGTCGGTTTCACCGCGACTATCGGCAATGACGAGCGTGCGGCGATAACGGAGAAGCTCGAGGCGTTGCGCGGCGAGCCAGGTTTCACCGGCAAGGCGCCGGGCGGTCCGAGCCGCTGGAGCACCGATCGCAGCGGGCAATGGGAACCTGTGCAGCCGGAGTTGGTCGTCGAGGTTCGCTTCGACCACATCACTGGCGAGCGCTTCCGGCACGGAACCAAGCTCTTACGGTGGCGGCCGGACAAGGCGCCTCGCCAGTGCACATTCGAACAAATCGACGAGACCGCGATCAAAGGCCCCTCGCCAATGCGGCGGTGATTGCGTCGGCAGTGATCCCGGAATTAAGCCTTGAACGCGAACAGGTCCGCATCCGTATCTTCTCCGCCCTTGATCGACGCCGAGACGACCTCAGAAGCGATCTGTGAAAAGAGGATGCCATTGCCGCCATAGCCCATCACCGCATGTATGCGAGGATGGTCGGGTAATGCACCGATGATCGGCAGCCCGGTGCCTATCGCGCCGAACGATCCGCTCCAGGCGAACTCCGCCTTGGTGTCGAGCAACGGGAAAATCCGCTTGAGCTTCTTCGAGAGCTGCGCTGCCTTTTTGTCCGTTAGTGCGTTGCGGCGCTCTTCATCAGTGAAATCCTCGTCCTCGCCGCCGCAAATCACACGCCCATCGTCCGTCGCACGGACATAGAGATACGGGTCGGAGGCTTCCCAGATCATAGCAGCGCCTGGCCAAATCTTTCCTGGTTGTTGCCGGGTCGCGATCGCCCATGTCGAAATGATTTTGTGGCTGACGGCCGGCACGACATCGAGCAGCTCATAGCCGGTCGTCAGAATGAGATGGCGAGCTGTGATTGTGGGCCCCTGGCGCGTGACTACGGCTACGCCAAGGCGATTGTGCTCGATCGCCATCGCCTCGGCTGGAGCGTACAAGCGCGCCTTTCTGTTGAGCGCGGCCAGCAGCAGACCGGCAGTAAGCTTTCGCGGATCAAGCGCCAGATTGTCGTGGCTGAGAATGGCGCCGCCACGATCAATGCCGAATTCATCCCGCAACCGTGCACGGATTAGAAACGATGCGCCGATACCGGCTCGCCGACGTGCCTCAGCTTCCTTGCGCAGGTCCGTTGGACCGAGCGTAGTGCCAGCCAGGTAAAGTGACTGGGTGCTCACCTGGCTGCAGCGGATGCAGAGTTCCGCTATCCGCCCTTCAAGGTTGATCACAGCAAGCCGCGAACGCCGCCATGCCTGCTGGGCAGCAGCGCCGCCGATCATCTTCGACAGCTTCGTCAGCGGCTGATCGATTTCGAACTGTACCAATGCAGTTGTCGCGGCCGTCGATCCTTGCAAAGGCCCACGCCTGTCGATGCAGATGACGGAAAGCGCATCACGCGTCAGCGCTTCGGCCATCATAGCGCCGCTGATCCCCATGCCGACGATCAGCACGTCGGCTTTCACGTCGCGGGCTAGGCGGCCCATGGGCACGGACGGCGATCGGTAGGCAGACCAGACAGGAGTGCCGCTTCTGAGATCGAGTTTACGCTGCATGGAACCCCCGACTTCCCTACCATAAGTCGGTCGAAGCCTTGCCGTTCCACCGTCCCCGATCAGAGGACGAAAGAACCGGCCGGGTGGGCGGATTCATCCATCGAGCTAACCGCACGAATCATCAATCGTCGGAGACTTTTATAGAACCGCGTAACAAGCAAAGATCCCTGCAGCAGGGCGAGGTAGGCCCCGACCATCGAACACCACGACTGGGACGTCCTGGAAGGCAGCAAGGTGCTTCCAGACAGCGTCGTCGCGGTTTGGGAAACAGAAGGAACGCTTCCCGAAGAAGACGACGACAACGCCACCAGAACAGTGACAAAGCCCTGCCCGACGAGGAAGAGGAGTGCGAGCTGTCACGAGACCCGTCAAAGGAAGGGAACCAGTTCGACGAGGTTTAGTACAATGCTTGCGGCGCCCGCCGCCCAAAGCGATCTTTTCGGCGGGCCACAACTTTCCGAAGGATTCCGCTATCAACCGGTATTGAGACCCGTGACGAAGGAGCCGAAGCGGTCAGCCGCGATTTCCAGGGCCTTTGCCAACCGGCAGGTTGCCGGCTTCGGCCTGCGCTGCGACTGTGGTCTACGCCAGGTCGTGGACTCACCGCCAGCACCGAACTTCTGACGGCGACACCGACCGGACGACCTCGCGCCTCGCCCTTGTCGTCGAGGAAGCTGGTCACCACGTCCCTCGCCATCCCGTTCGGGTGACCCTCGCTGAAAAAGACGACGCCGTAGACGTTGAAGCGATGGCGGTTCCAACTGCCGTGTTCGCCGACGAAGACGGCGCCGCTAGGGACTGCGGCTGCCAGGATGAAATGGCTTCACTTAGGGCTCCTCTGGAACAAATTTTTTGTGGCGGGGAACTTTCCGATGAAATGGAGGTTCGAGCGCCATAGGGACGAACTGGGCTACTCCTACCTGTGGCGCGCTTTGCAGCAGGCAGAGCGGCTCACGAACAGGAGACGGCCATGAGACACCAAACACGCGAAGAACTAAATGCAGTCGCGGAGATCGATGCAGCATGCCCGGCGATGACGCGGAGCCAGCGATTGGAACACTGGGCCGCACTTCTCGAGCGCGATCCCGACCGGTGCCTGGGAGCACTGCCCGGCACCGAGTACATGAGGCTGGATGTACGAGACAAAGCACAATGTACCGAATCTCCGCTTAGCATCGCTTTCGCTGATCCAATCTTGCGCGCGCAGGGTTTGAAGGGGGACACCTATGGCGAGGCGAGGCGTTTTTTCGAACTATCGGAATGGCAGTTGCATGCCATTGTTTGCCATTGTCATGTCGGCGCCACCATGAAAGCCAGCTGGGTTGCCGTGCAGGTCCGGGCCGCCACCAACGAAGATGGAAAGCTTTTCAGCAAACTGCGGGAGACGATCGCCGGTTGGCCGGCAATTCGCTTTTTCGCTCACGCCAGGGAATAGTCGAAGCTGCGGTTGCGGCTCGACCGTCTGCTTTTCGGGATGTCCCTGACGCCCGATCTCAGCATCCGACGCGGCGTGTCTCAGTTGAAAATTCGACTCATTAAATGGAACCGAGAACGCTCCTGTGAATTGATCCACCAAGCGGTCGATTTTTCTTCAGGATGTGGCCGCCTCAAGCAGCAAAAGCCCGTCGCCAACGTTCCCCACAATAGGCGACGGGCTTTCCTTATGTGCCGGTCGAATGCAGAATGTGGACGCGGGCCAAAACTCAAACGCGATGAAGCTATTGGTTTTCGAAGCGCTCAAGCGTGGCTTCACGCTCCACGAAAAGGGATTGGCACCCGGCACGTTTCTGGGCGGCTATTGTCGATCAGGAGTTCCGCGATCTCAAGGAGATCCTTGTCGTATCCGGGGCTTTTCAGATCGTCGAAGACGCTGCGTTCCGAGTGCGGTGGCGTCAGCGGGAAGCATGATCGTCATTGATGCGCTCTTGTTCTCGCCGCCTTCTTTGCTGACGCCGAGCGTTCGGAAGCCGAGCGATTGGCTGAGGCGGCGCCACCCTTCCTTCCGCCCTTATGAGCGGCTGGATTTCCGGTGTGCTTGCCCCTGCCGGAGCCGCCTTCCTTTTTGCCACCGCCATCGTCCTTGTTGACGGTCGCCCAGGCGCGCCGCTCGGCCTCCTTTTCCGAAATACCGCGCTTCTCGTAACCTTCGGCGATATGATCGGCCTTGCGTTCCTGCTTGTCGGTGTATTTCGACTTGTCTCCGCGTGGCATGCATGCCTCCTATTTGTTTCGTTTCGTTTTCAGCGCATCTCCGAGATCGCGTTTGTCAGGGTCCTTGAGGTTTTCGCCGGCGGCATCGCGATCTTCGTCTGGATCGTCTTTGGCTGGCAGATAGCCCGGAGGCCGGTTTTCCGGCGGGCCCTCCCAGCGCGGTTTCTGTTCGGTGGTGCCTGGAGCACCGTGGCGCGGGGTAGTCATATTGACCTCCTAATCGCGGTGTTCCGGCATGTCCTTGAGCTGGTCCTTCGTCCACGAGGTCACAGCGTGGACGTTACCGTCTTCGTCGCGCATGAAGTCGAGCTGGTTTACGGCAACGGCAACAGGCTTGGCGCCAATCCCGAGAAAGCCGCCGACATCGATGACGACCTGGCTACCGTGGACATGATCGACAGAGCCGATCTTCTCGTCCTGGGGCCCATAGATGGCTGCGCCTTCGAGGATGTCCGGGGTGAGTTCGGCGTTTGTTAGCCTTACGTGGTTTGTGTGGTCCATGGCTCGCATCTCCGCTGGGTGAGATTCAAATAACCGGCGGAGGGAAGAACAGTTCCCCTGCGAACGGACGACAGGGGCCAAATTCCGTGGCGAGCAACGATTGACCGGCCGCGCATCTCAGTGACCGGTCCTATCGCGCGAGTCTGCTACAGGCTTGCTATTAAGAACCGCCGTTGTGGCGATTGCCGTTGTTCGCGCGCTGATCCTCGCATCAGTGAGTTTTACCCCGCCTATTTCAAAAGAGGGTTCAACCGACCTTGGCCTAATCCTCGCCGCGCCCGACAACGCCGACATGTCGTATCCAGCGACACCCTCAGTGCATGAGCACATATCTCAGCCAAACAAGAAATCTGCGCCCGTTGAGGCTCCGCCGGACCGTCGCGGCGGCAGATTTGCCTTCTGTCAGGGTACCAGCATGGCAACTACAGACTATGTCATGCAGTTGCCAGTCGCTCAGTTCGAAGAAGCGCTTGGCTTCTCCATAAGTGTCATTTTTGAGACCTGCAGCACGCAGCAAAGGATCTTCGAATGCAACGGTAATGGGGGAACCATCTGCCCGTGCTAGTTCTCGGGCCTCCGCTGGCAAATATTCGGTGCCGGTCAGCATTCCGAGGATTCGCACGGGACGTTCATCAAGAAGATCTGCCCAGCGCTCAATCCGTTGCGTTCTGGTCATAGTTGATGTTGGCGCCAGCGAGTTAACGTCGGCAATTGCTTGTAGCTGATTTAGTGTTTGATGTCTCATGTTTGACTCCTGTTGAAAGGCCGGGCGTCACTCCGAGGGCTGGCATCGACGGTCTCTATTTAGCTCATTGGAAAGATCGGAGGCTGCTGTGCCGCACTGATGCGGTTGCGTGGGCTGGCTTGACTCGATTTCGAGCGCGCTGGCACTGGACACGATCATGGGATTCTCCGAACCTTAAAGGTGCCCTCGGATGTTCCAACGCGGAAAACGGAGGGAAGTTGCTTGTACGCCAGGCAACAGCGGTTTGCCCCGTCACGGGAGGAGAAACCAAACCTGCTGTGCGGAATCCGAGACGGTCAAGCATCGTGGGGAGACCGCCGTCGCGACCGTGTGGCGGCGGTCCTACCCCCCTGCAGCAAACGAACATGCAGTGAGCCCCGAGCAGGCCCCACGTTGCATTCATAGGCGCAAGCGAGACTCGGTTAGCGCCATTTCAAACTATCCATTGAAGCGCGAGGCCAAGCACGGAAATGACCATCGTGCTGGTCGCGAGCCATCCGAGAGCCCGTAGCCAACCCTGCACAGGGAACTCGCCCATCACGTCGGAGCGCCCAGTCATTTGCATCATGACGACCATCAACGGAACCGCGCATATGCCGTTGATGACATCCAATACAGCGCCTTGATTGGATCGATCGGTGTGAAGATGATAGCCATTCCGAGCATGGCCGCCGCAGCCAATGTCGTATTAAACGCAATCGCCTCCTTGGGCTGTCGCTCCAGCCCCACCGGCCATCGGCACGCTTCACCCACGGCGAATGCCGCCGAACCTGCGAGAATCGGCACCGCAAGTAGTCCGGTGCCAATGATGCCGGTCGCGAAGACCATAAGCGCGAACTTGCCTGCAACCGGCTCCAGCGCTTTGGCAGCGTCGGTCGAGGAATTGATCTCGGTAACTCCCGCCTTGTGTAAGGTGGCGGCCGCTGTAACGATGATCGCGATCGCTATCACGTTCGAAAATGCCATGCCGACCAAAGTGTCTGCGCGAATACGCAGGAAGGCGCCAGATGCTTGCCATGGCGCGCATTTCAACGGCTTGGCTTTCGGGTCCACCGTCTCCTCTTCCACCTCTTGCGACGACTGCCAGAAGAAAAGATAAGGGGAAATCGTGGTACCCAGAATGGCAAGAAACGTGGTGAAAAAGGACCCATTCCATTCTACGTGCGGGACGAGAATGCCTTTAAGCGCCTCTCTCCAGGGGATGTGCGCCATGAACGCGGCCACAACGAAGGCGAAGAGGCTGAGCGTCGTCCATTTCAACACCGTGACATACCGGCTGTAGTCGAGAAAGACGATTGCAGCAATAGATGCCAAGCCGAACCCAACCACGTAGAGCGAACTGGGGCCACCCACCAGCAATTGGAGCGCGTCCGCCATCGCGCTCAGGTCCGCGCCAATATTGATAACATTGGCAACGAACAACAAGGAGACCACAAAATACATTAGTTCTGCAGGATAGTGTCGAGAGAGGTTTCCAGAGATACCTCGACCTGTCGTCCGGCCAATCCGCGCCGCAATCTCCTGGATCGCGGCCATGAGCGGAAAGGTGAATATCATTGTCCAGCCAATATTGAACCCAAGCTGAGCACCCGCTTGGCCGTAAGTGCCGATACCCGAAGGATCATCGTCTGCAGCGCCTGCAATAACGCCGGGCCCAATTGTGCGCAGATATCTCTGAAATGGCCCTTTTTCCAGCCTAATTGTCTGTTTTTCGCGGAGTTCGGCGCCGATGTCGCCCATCGCATTACTCCAAGAACTCGGTCCCGATGCAGTGACCGCGCATCAATCAAAACCCGACATGGCGCTGCTAGTTCCAGATCGATGTTGGTGGCGCTCGGCGATAGCTAAGCGGATGGCCGGGGTGACGCCGCCATTGCCGGCGTCGAGGTCGACAAGGGCGCTTGGTTCGCGTGCTTGATCCTTCAGACAAGCTAGCAGCCTACCCTGCGGAGCCTGCATGTTTGGATCTGACTGAAATCGCCCCAGGGCGGTGTTTTGTGCTTGGCACTTCTATGCCTTTCGCGCGTTGAGGCGTGTTCAACAAATGCGCCAAGGATGATGAACGGTGATCAGGCTTCCCAATCATAGAGTGGCGCCGACCCATTGCGGATTGCGACAAAAATATCGTGGCGGCCGCCGCGCTCACGGTTGTCCCCCTAGCATTGACGGCTGCAGGCGATGAGCTTCGATTCTCTCTTCTCGACCTCGCTCTGTTATGGCCCAGGCGGCCCAGATGCCGGCTGGACGTTCACGCTTTCCATTATCTTTGCATTGGCGGCAGTCGCATTGCTTTATGTCGTAGGCGCCATCCGGCTATGGCAACGGAGCGGGCGCGCTCGCCCTTTGCGTTTTCGGCAAGCCCTACTGTTCGCCGCCGGCTGGGTCGCATTGGTGGGAGCCTTGGTGAGCCCGCTTCATGCATTGGGCGAGCGGCTGTTCACCGCTCACATGATTGAACACGAATTGCTGATGGCGGTGGCGGCGCCCCTCGTAATTGCTTCATGTCCAGCGGCGCCAATGATATGGGCCCTACCCATGCGATTACGCCAGGCGCTCCGCGCAGCCGGGCATATACGCATGCTTGGGGCGATCTGGATCTTCATGAGTCGACCCCTAATCGCCACCATTCTGCATGGCGTCGCGATATGGGTGTGGCATGTGCCGGCGCTTTTCGAGGCTGCATTGCAAAACGGTCTCTGGCACTATGCGCAGCATGCCAGCTTTTTCGGCACCGGTCTTTTATTCTGGTGGGCACTGCTGCCTCACCCGCGCCGAAGACGTGCTTGCGGCAGCGCGGTCATACATCTTTTTTTGACCTCGTTGCATACCGGCCTGCTCGGGGCCTTGCTTGTGGTCTCGCCGCGGCTTTGGTATTCCGAAAATGCAGTCGGCTCAAGCTTGTGGGGTCTTGCACCCCTCGAAGACCAGCAGCTTGCGGGCCTCGTGATGTGGATCCCGTCTGGCCTGATTTATGGCGGAGTAGCGTTGTTCCTGGCCGGTCTCTGGATTCGTACAAGTGGACGGGAGCAGACACCGCTTCGCGTCATCGAGATCGGCGCCGGCGTTTCGACGGATGTTTCGTCTTGACGTCGGCGGGATAACGCAAAACGCCGTCCGGAAGCGCACTTTCGATATCTCCAACGGGATTTGGCCCCGCTTGTTCGAAACCGTCCCCGCGCTTGGCGTTAAGCTGCAGCACATCTGACCCTGCCAGCGCGGCGCGTATCTTCAGCATTCGGACAAGCTCGGGGCGAAGGCCGTCGCCTCTGCCCGCGGCCAGATCATGGAAGGAAGCAAAGGGATACATTCGGCTAATCTTTCAATAGCGAGACTCGTCCCCTCGAGGGTCGTCGTCCGACAATTCAACGCCCCCGCCAAAGGCATGTTCCGGCAATTCCATGGGGTCGGGTTCAAATATTCGCAGGAGATTGGAACCGCGGGGCCGAACCGAAGTTTGACTGCAAAGGAGCCGTCCATGGCAACACCGCCACGTCAAACGCCGGCAGAGAATGCCCATGCTCAGGCTGGGCCTGACAAGACTCCGGGATTTGACCCTGCCGCCGCGCCTCTCAGTACCGACGCAGAAGCGGCAGATGCGCCAAACCTCGCTGGACATAAGCCTCCAGAGAACGCTCCGCGATTCAAGAACGAAGCTAGCTTTGCCGATGCCATGCGACCGATGGAGGATGAAGTCGAAGCCCGGCCCGGCAGCAACTGGCCATTGCTGGTGATTGCCGCGTTGGTTTTTATTGCAGCGGCGGTCTTCGTTGTGGCGAGCCTCGTGCGCTAGCGCTTTGCCTGGCTTTTGCGGGACTTCTTTTGATCTTGCGACTGTCCGATGTCCCCTTTCATGCGGGCAAGGTCCGCCATCGGACACAAAAGCCTCGGCTGCGTGGGGTTGGATATATCGATCTTGTCCCAAGGAATTCGATAAAAGCCACCGTCACGGCGTAACCGAAATGCATCGAGCACTGCCGCGCCTATCGCGGAAGCGGAAAGTCGCTCGAATGCGGCGTAGATGCCGATATGGAATTCGGTAATGACGAGATCGTGCCCGTCCTTTTCGGCGAGAATCTCCTCGATGTAGCCGATGCTTTTCCCGCGTGGCGATAACACGCATCGGCCAACCAGCCGCTCGAGATTGATGGTTGTGGCCATCAGCCTGCTCCCGGGATGCGGCCGACGACGTGGTCGCGCAACCAGTTTTGCCAATCGAAGATTGCCGTCTCGCGGACGTCGATGTCGAACTCGATATCGATGCCGATGTCGCGCACCTTGTTCCAGGCGATCCGATGCGGCTCGCCGTGGCGTTTGCCGCCCAGCCTTGCCGACAGTCCCGCCATCCAGCGTCCGGGCCGTGCACCTAGCCGGCGTGCCAGCGCAATCGATCCTAGTTCGATCGCAACGATCCTTGGTGGCTTGCCTTGCCTCAGTTCCGCCACCAGGCCATCGACCTTGCCGATCTTGACCTGCTCGCGGTCGATCACTTGCTTGTCCAAAATGTCGCGGACCAGATCCATCACGTGCCTCCGAATATTTGCAAGGGGATCGCCACAATCGCCAGCACGAAGCCAAGCGCAATAACAAAGATGACCGCGGCATTCGAGACCATCCCATTGCGATGCTTGCCGACATAGCGCTTGTCGTTCATCAGGAAGAGGAAGGGAATCACGCTGAGAGGCAGGCTGGCAGCCGTCAGCGCCATTGAGAAGATCGTGAGCTTCAGCGGGTCAAGGCCGGCCGCAATCGGTAGGGCGCTGAGAAACAACGCCACCGTGTAAACCGTGCTGAAGCCAGGATTGTCGCGCGGTTTCTGGTCCTCGCCCCATGTCCAGCCGAAACCTTGGGCCATGAGATAGGCCTGCTGCAGTCCAACTTCGAGCACAGCACCGAAGCAAGCTATACCGAGCGAAGCAATGAACAGGACAAAGCCCCAGAAGCCGAATATCGGGATCAGGATCAGCGGCAACTGATGGTAGTCGTCCACCTGGTCTATGCCGTGTGGGGAAAGCACAAGCGCGGCGACGATCAGCACGCTGACGGAAATCGTGCCGCCAAAGCTCATACCCATCGCCGCAATGGCGCGATTGGCCCCGAGATAGCTTTCGTCCCACCGGTCCTCGATCGCTCCCGAGGAGTAAAACATGAATAGATAAGGCGAAATTGACGCCCCAAGAATGCTGACGGCCATGAACCAGTAATTGGCCGCGTCATGGTTTGGCACAGTGGGAATAGCGCCCGCCGCGACCTGACCCCAACCGGGCTTAAGCATCACCGCGCCGACCACAAAACACAGTGTGACCAGCCCGAGAATCGAAACGCCTTTTTCGATAAAGCCGAACGTGCCTTTCCAGAGAAACACCCAGGCCAGCAATGCCACCAGAAGCGCCCACCATTGGAAGCCGATTCCGGTGGCAAGTTCGAGCGCAATGGCAACGCCGCCGATCTCAGCCGACATGACCAGGAGATTGACCAGAAGGACCGCCAGAAGCGGCCAGAGGAAGGCGTTGAAGCCAAATCGCTCCCGAATCCCATCGGCGATGGTATGATGGCTCACGGCAGCGAAGCGGCCTGCCATCTCGACGAGGAAGATGATGCAGATCGTCCCCAGAACGATCGCCCAGATCAGCTGGAAATGGAATGCTGCACCGGCTTGAACGGCTGTCGTCAGTGAACCGACTTCGAGAAAACCACCAACGCTGGTGACAACACCCAACGATATTTCGAGGACCTTCTTCATGGGTGCGGGCTAAAGGATTTGGTATAGGTGGCGGCCAGGGCGGCAATAGCGTTTCGCACATCCCGCTGCGCTCGCTCCACTTTCGCGGGGTTGTTGTCCTGTAATCCCACCTCTGCGTTCGCTACCGCGGCCGCCAGGCGGCTGATGGCCGTGATCAGTCTGGCTCGCTCGGAGACCTCAGGTGAATCGGCTGATTGGATTTGGGTTTCGGCATCGGAGAGCTTCCGGCTGATCGATTGCAGCGTGCGTGACGTATAATTTTGAGGAGCCGCCCCCGCGAGCCAGGCGTCCAGGGCCATCGATGCCGTTTCTGCGGCGGAAGCCGCAGTTCTCAATTGGCTGCCAATCTGGTCTTCCGATGAGGAGCATGCCGATAACACAGCCGGCATCAGGACAAAGCACAGTAAATTAAGTATAGAGTAGCTGAATTTTGTGGTGTTTACACTAGGAATAGCCGAGTTGCTGGCACCCTGATTTCTCTTGCTGACAGAGAACAATCCCATCTTCTTACCACGCGACAATTGAATCTCGCGACCGTACCGACGCGTTTTGTCGAGTCAGACTGAATACGCGATCCACACCCGGCCGAATTCTCCGGCTCGTGTTTCAATCGATGACTGAGGAAAATGTTCCGCAGCGCTGTATGTGGCGAAGGAGTATTCGGTCGGCAGTCCGGTTTGCTCAAAGGGACTCGGTGGCTTGGCCGGCCCGACGGGAACAATCGGTCGAGGGCGGGGTTCTATTTTTTGTCTCTTGCTAGGTGCCCTCCATGAAACCTGCCGTGGCCGATCACATCGAAATAAAGAAATACGAACACCCGACCGGGGGCTGGGGGTCGCTTCGTTCCCTGGCGCGTCACGCGCGCAGCGAAGGCCTGTTGATCTCGGGAATATGGAGCACGCTGCTCAAGCAGAACAAGGCAGACGGCTATATGTGCGTGTCCTGCTCATGGGCGAAACCGGCTGATCCGAGGCCTTTCGAGTTCTGTGAAAACGGCGCTAAGGCCACGATGTGGGATCAGACGAAACTGCGCTGCGGGCCGGATTTCTTCGCGCAGCACAAGGTCGCGGAGTTGCTCGATTGGCCGGACCGGGACTTGGAAAAGCAAGGCCGCTTGACGGACCCCATGCGCTACAATCCGGTCACCGACCAGTATGAACCGGTTGCCTGGGAAAGTGCATTCCGCGAGATCGCCGTCGAGCTCCAGCGGCTCAATCCGAAATCGGTTGTCTTCTACTCCTCCGGCCGTGCCTCGCTGGAGGCCTCATTCATGTATCAGCTTTTCGCGCGCATCTACGGTTCATCCAACCTGCCGGATTCGTCGAACATGTGCCACGAATCGACCTCGGTCGGCCTGCCCGAGTCGATCGGCTCCCCGGTTGGGACCGTTCAACTCGAGGACTTCTCGAAAACTGACATGATGTTCTTCTTCGGCCATAACACCGGCGTCACGGCGCCGCGGCTGCTGCATCCATTGCAGGAGGCACGCCAACGACAGGTGCCAGTGTTCACTTTCAATCCTTTGCCCGAGCGAGGTCTGAAGCGGTTCAAGAATCCGCAAAACCCTGTCGACATGTTATCGCCGGGGCCTGGCACCAAGATGTCCAGCGACTTCTTCCAGGTTCGTTGCGGTGGTGACATCGCAGCCATGACTGGTATCGCCAAGGCGGTGCTTGCGCTCGACGATGCTGCGTGTGAGCGCGCAAGTCAGCGTGTCCTGGACGTCGATTTCATCGCCGAGCACACCCACGGCTTTGCCGAATTCGAATCGTATCTGCGCGACGCCAGCTGGAACGATATCGTCAGACGCTCCGGTATCGCTCAGGCCGATCTGGAGCATGTCGCGAAAATCTACAGCCTTTCCCGTGCTGTAATCGGAAATTACGGCATGGGCCTGACGCAGCACCGGCATGGCACCGAGAATGTCCAGATGCTATGCAACCTGCTGCTGATGCGCGGCAATATGGGCAAACCCGGGGCCGGCATTTCGCCACTGCGCGGCCATTCAAATGTTCAAGGCCAGCGCACTGTCGGCATAACTGAAAAACCCGAACTCGCTCCCTTGGACAGATTCGCCGAGTTCTACGCCTTCGAGCCACCGCGCGAGAAAGGCCTCGACACGGTCGAGACCTGCGAAGGCGTTATCGGGGGATGGGTGAATGGCTTCATCGGACTGGGAGGCAATTTCGTTCGCGCAGTGCCGGAAACCGGCCTGGTCGAAAAGGCTTGGCGTGGACTGGGCATTCATGTCGAGATCGCAACCAAGCTCAACCGCAGCCATCTCATCCCGGGAGCCGTCACCTATCTTCTCCCCTGCCTGTCGCGGCTGGAAAGAGATCACCAGGCAAGCGGCGACCAGACCGTCTCGATAGAAGATTCGACCGCATGCATCCACGGCTCCTTTGGATCGCGGCCTCCCGCGTCGCCAAACCTGCTTTCGGAGCCAAAGATCGTCGCCGAACTTGCCAAGGCCACGGTGCCGAACAAAAGTTCCATCCCATGGGACCAATGGGTTGCTGATTATTCGCGTATCCGCAATGAGATCGAACGGTGCTATCCTCAGCACTTCCGCGATTTCAACACGCGGTTTCTCGACCCCGGCGGCTTTCACCGTGATATCAAGGCGTCGAAACGCGTGTGGGAGACACCGAACAAGAAAGCCAATTTCAAGTTGCCGTCGATGCTCGAGGCAAATCCCGATATCGATCTCTCGGGTGACAATGTGCTGACGCTGATCACAGTTCGCTCCAATGATCAGTTCAACACCACCGTCTACGGCTATGACGACAGGCTGCGCGGCATCTACGGAACCCGCATGGTGCTGCTCATGAATGAGGCGGACATCCAGCGTTTCGGGTTAAGTGCGGGGCAGGAAATCGATCTCGAAACCCATGCCGATGATGGTGTGGAGCGGCGCGTGCGCGGTTTACGGGTCACATCCTATTCGATTCCCGAGGGGAACTGTGCCGGCTACTATCCGGAACTCAACCCGTTGGTTCCACTCTGGCATCGGGCAAAGAAAGCTCATGTTCCAGCAGGGAAATCGTTACCAGTCAGAGTTGTTCCCCGAAAGACCCCGGCCCGTAATGGTCTCCTTTGAAGTATAGATCTCGTTCTGATCCCCTCAGACGCCTTGCTGAAGGCGGCTGAAATATTAGCATCCCTGAGAATGGGTTGCCGTAGCGAATATCTCCCCTGATATGCGCTGTTGAGTCGTTTCACCTTGCCCTTCACTTAAATGGGCACATGTCCACGGCCCTCCAGAGGACTCATTTAGCTGGGTTTTCAAGCATGCCTTGGCGTCAGGTGTTGCCGCATGACATCGCACCGATTTCGAACCAGAAACGACGGTGCTGAGCATCCTTTTACAACCGGCCGCGTTATGTTCTCGGCTTGATGGTAGATTCGTCATGGCAAGGTGCATGAGCTCGTTAATCTGCCGTCGGAAGCGGAGACGATCCTCAATCCTCCCCGCCTTTGCACATAGAATTCAGATCTCATCCAGAAATTTTGTCGCCACCCTTTCGGAAAAGGGTGCGGGACAGGGCCTGAGAGGAGCAACTGCTGCGTCGACATTGTTTCTAACGGGATGCAGCGACTGGCAATCGACGCTTCATGCGCATGGTGCGAACGCCCGAAAAATATTTGATCTCATCTGGACCTTCGGCGCGGTTGCCGTAACGACGTGGCTTCTTGTCATGCTGGTCCTGGCAATGGCGCTTTTCCGACGCCACTTGGCGGAGACGTCGCGATCACCGCTGCAGATCGATTCTCATCAAGAACGCCGGCTGATCCGTGCTGTCGGAAGCGCCACGGCTTTGACAGTGGTGGTTCTCATTGCGTTGACGATAGGAAGCTTTTTTGCTGGCAAGTCGATCGCTTCGCTGAGCGGAAGCGAGACGGTCACCGTCCGTGTCACAGGTCATCAATGGTGGTGGGAGATACGCTATCCCAAAACCGATTCGTCGCAGGCGATCGTCACGGCGAATGAGATCCATGTTCCGGTCGGCGAGTCCGTGAAGGTCAAACTCGATTCGCTGGATGTCATTCACAGCTTCTGGGTTCCAAGCCTTGCAGGAAAAAGGGACCTCATTCCGGGCCGGCCGAGCGAACTGACCTTCATCGCCGACAAGCCCGGCATATATCGCGGTCAGTGCGCCGAGTTCTGCGGCTACCAGCATGCCCATATGGCGATCACTGTTGTCGCGGAAAGCCGCGAAGCGTTTGACGCCTGGCGATCCAGGCAAGACACCGACGCGGCCATGCCCACCGCCGATGAAGAACGCCGCGGCCAGGCGGCTTTTCTCGGGACTGGCTGCGCGCTCTGCCATGCGATCAGGGGCACACCTGCCAGTGGGACGGTCGGACCTGACCTGACCCACGTGGCTGGCCGCCGCTCACTAGCCGCCGATACGCTTGCCATGACGCCGGGCGCCCTTGCTGCGTGGATTGCCGATCCTCAATCGATAAAGCCTGGCGCGAAGATGCCGCGCATTGCCCTTAGCGCCGACGATCTCAACGCGGTTGCTACCTATCTTGGAAGCCTTGAATGAGTGGCATTGGGGAAAAGAAGGCAGAGCGAATACTGGAAGTGGGGCCGCAAGGCATTCGCGACACCGGCCTCGACGAGGCGAGGCTGCGCGCTTTTCTCGCACATGCCTGGCAGACACCAAAAGGGCTGTATGGCTGGCTGGCCACGGTCGATCATAAGCTGATCGGCCGGCGCTACGTCGTGACGGCTTTCTTGTTTCTCATTCTTGCGGGTCTGTCAGCACTCGCCATGCGCTTTCAGCTCGCTGCGCCCGAGGCTGGCCGTATAAGCCCAGACTTCTACAATCAGCTCTTCACCATGCATGGCACGACGATGATGTTTCTGTTCGCCGTGCCGGTAATGGAGGCGTTCGCCGTCTACCTGGTACCGCTGATGATTGGCACGCGCAACGTGGCCTTCCCCCGCCTCAATGCCTTTAGCTACTGGATCTACGTTTCAGGCGGGATGATGATTTGGATAGCATTCGCCTTCAATACAGGCGCAGATGCCGGCTGGTTTTCCTACGTTCCGCTCGCCGGACCGGACTATGGCATTGGCAAGCGCCCGGACTTCTGGGCGCAGATGGTGACCTACACGGAAGTATCGGCTCTGGCGGTTGCCGTCGAGATCATTGCGACGGTATTCAAACAGCGCGCCCCCGGCATGACCCTCGACCGCATTCCGCTCTATGTCTGGTCGGTGCTGGTCACAGCCTTTGTCATACTATTCGCCATGCCGGCCGTAATGGTCTCGAGCACAATGTTGATCCTCGACCGGCTTGTCGGCACCAAGTTCTTCGATTCAGCCGCGGGGGGCGATGTGCTGCTCTGGCAGCATCTGTTCTGGTTCTTCGGTCACCCCGAAGTTTATATCATATTTATTCCAGCGACCGGCTTTGTCTCGGCGATTCTGCCCACCTTCGTCCGTCGCCCCGTCTTCGGCTATCTCGGGATTGTGTTGTCGTTGATTGCAATCGGCTTCCTCTCTTTTGGACTGTGGGTGCATCACATGTTCGCCACCGGTCTGCCGCAGCTTGGCGAAAGCTTCTTCACCGCCTCCTCGATGATGATCGCCATCCCGAGCGGCATCCAGATATTCTGCTGGATTGCGACGATCTGGGGTGGCAAGCCCATCTTTGCCACACCGCTGCTTTTCGTGCTCGGCTTCATCTTCACCTTCGTCATCGGCGGCCTGACGGGAGTCATGGTCGCCTCGGTGCCGCTCGACCTGCAGGTGCACGACACCTATTTTGTGGTCGCGCACTTCCATTATGTGCTTGTCGGCGGCGCTGTCTTTCCCCTTCTCGGCGCCGTCTACTACTGGTTTCCCAAGGTCACCGGCCGCTTGCTTTCGGAGCGGCTCGGCCACTGGAATTTCTGGTTTGTATTCGTCGGCTTCAACCTCACCTTCTTCCCGATGCACATCCTCGGGCTGCAGGGCATGCCGCGCCGTGTCTACACCTATCCGCTGGAAAGCGGCTGGGGCAGCGTGAACCTCTTCATCAGTCTTTCATCAATGGTTCTGTTCGCCGGCTTCGCGCTCTTCTTTCTGGACATGCTGCTCAGCCTTCGGAGCGGCCGCCTCGCCGGCGACAATCCGTGGGGTGCGAGCACGCTCGAATGGGCTGCGACGTCACCGCCGCCGTCCTATAATTTTGCGCACTTGCCGGTGGTGACTCATCGCGATCCACTTTGGGCAGAGCCCGACACACTCCCAGTTATCGAGGGTTTGCGTGTCGATACGCGCGAAGTGGTCGGCGGCACGGTTGCGGACGCTGTGCCGCAATTGCGCGTGCCATCGGCTGATAATTCGATCTGGCCTCTGCTCTCAGCGATCGCCGTAGGCGGTACATTCTTCGCCTCAATCTACACCCCATGGGCTGTGGTGTGGGGTGCGATACCGGTCTCATTCGGCTTCATCTGCTGGTTCTGGCCGAAGGACGAACCGGAGGACGTGGAATGAAAAAACGCCCTATCGTCGATGTCAGCCACCTCCCCACATATGACTTCGGCGCGGCGAGCCCGATGTGGTGGGGAACACTCGCCTTCATTGCCCTTGAAGCGGCCGGTTTCGCTCTGGCGATTGGTACCTATTTCTACCTGGCTGTCCTGGCCCGGCACTGGCCGATTGCGGCACCCGCACCTGATCTTGCACCGGGCACGGCAATATTGATTATTCTGCTCGTTAGCATTGTCCCCAATCATATAGTCGACCGCTGGGCTAGACAGCACGACCTTCAAAAGGTCCGCGCCGGCATGGTCGTAATGACGATCGTAGGGATTCTTCCCCTGATCGTGCGTATCTGGGAATTTCCCGCGCTTCACATCTCGTGGGACCAGAACGCCTACGGTTCGATCGTTTGGTTCCTCCTCTCGCTGCACACATCACATCTTCTCACCGACGTCGGAGACACGATCGTACTCGCTGTCCTGATGTTCACGCAAAAGGGCAAGGCCGGCCGCCGCCTCAGCGACGTGTCGGACAATGTGTTCTACTGGGACTTCGTAGTCGCCTCGTGGATGGTGCTCTATCTCGTCATCTATTGGACGCCGAGGATGTGATATGCAGGCGATCCGCAATGGCATTTCCTGGGCTGGCTTTGCCAGCGGGCCAACCGCTTGGGCAGTGTCGCTGCAGCTCGACTATGCGATTGCCGACTGGCAGTGCCATGCCGGCTTTCGTCCCACGGCACTGTTCTCGCTGTTGGCTGCCGCCGCCGCATTGGCAGGTACCCTGCTGTCCTGGCGCGCGCTCCGCCACGCCAGCTACGGCACAAGCCCGCCTCTGCAGGCGCGCGCGAGGCGCTTTCTCGCCAGAGCCTCGGTCGGCATCGGAGCGCTGTTTGCACTCGCCATGCTCGCGCAAATGGCGGCCGGGCTGATCTTCAGTGGGTGCGAACTGTGAGTGTGCCGGGATGCCTGCGGCGGCCGATCTGCTGCCAACGGCAGTCGCACTGGCCCGCGCGAGGGCCGGAAACCGTGGGCACCGGCCTGAGCCCGCGCTGCCCTATGCTGTGCGGCGGGCTCCTCTGCTCCAGTTCTGCCCTGCTTCAGGCTTTCGCAGCCACCGTCCTCCGGCTCATCGCTGCCAGCCTGGCATTGTTGGCCCTTTGCGGCGAACTGTCAGCAAATGAAATCCTGAGGGGTGAATATCTTGCACGAGCCGCCGACTGCGTCGGGTGTCACACCTCCAACCCAAGTCGACTGTTCGCCGGCGGCTATCGTGTGCCGACGCCCTTCGGCGATGTCTATTCTACCAACATCACGCCGGACCATGACACAGGCATTGGACGCTATTCCGAAGACGAATTCGTGCGAGCCGTCCGGGAAGGCGTAAGGCGGGACGGGACCAATCTTTATCCGGCCATGCCGTACGACAGCTTCGCCAGGATGAGCCGCGAGGAGGTGCTCGCGATCAGGACCTATCTCCTTGCGCAAACGCCGATCATTCAGCCACGACCGCGAAATACCCTGCCGTTCCCATTCAACCAGCGCTGGGCGCTCGGGCTGTGGAAACTCGCGAACTACCGTCCCGGCAGCTTCACGCTGGATCGAAGTCGATCCGAGGCCTGGAACCGGGGGGCCTATCTGGTAGATGTGCTCGGCCACTGCGGTGCCTGCCACACGCCGAGGAATGTGACATTCGGCGAGGATGACGATCACAAGCTCGCCGGCGGTGCCGCGGGCATCTGGCAGGCCTTTAACATCACCGGCGATAAGACGGCGGGCATCGGCGGCTGGAGCGACGATGAGCTATTTCGCTTTCTCAAGACAGGCGCCGCGGCTGGAAAGGCTTATGCCAGCGGTCCAATGGCGGAAACGGTGATGAACAGCCTGCAACATCTTTCGGATGACGACATCCGCGCCATCGTCGCCTATCTCAGGGACGTCCCTCCCCGATCCGGAGCCGAGCAGCAGCCCCGTTTCTCATGGAGTGGGACGATTACGGCTAGCGCTGCCGAACCGAGCAACGCGGCGCAAGCCAGCACCAACACGGCGGGCCATCTTTACGGATCCCTGTGTTCGGGTTGCCATGGATTTGATGGCAGCGGGTCGCCTGACTCTTCCTATGTCACGCTGACCCACAACAGCACTCTCGGCGCGGCTACTCCTGAGAATGTCGTCATGGCGATCCTAACCGGAGTCAAGGCGGGCGACGTAGCAGGTCGCAAATCAATGGCGGCCTTCGCGGATTGGCTGGATGACGGCCAGGTGGCAAGCCTTGCCAATTATGTGACCGCCCGTTTCGGAAATCCGGAACTCAGTGTCACGGCAGCCGACGTGCACCAGATGCGGGCAGGCTCGACAACGGAACAGACGATCATCCTGCTGGCGGCCCAGGTACTGGTGATCATCGGTGCCGGTTTATCGCTCGGCTTGCTCCTTCTGATAGCAGCCCGTCTTCGACTTGTACCACGTCTTTCCTATTTCACGTCCGCGCATAGAGATACGCCGTGATGTCGCGCGCCTCCTGGGGCGAAAGGTTGGTGTTCGGCATGGCCGTCTTCGGATCGACATCCCGCGCCCTGCTGATCCAACGCATCATCGCATCGGAAGAGGTCCGACCCCCATGCCCGCCGATATAAGCTCTTTCAGCAACGCCCTGCAGGGACGGGCCGACGCTCCCATGAGCGCCGGGCACACCGGGAATTTCATGGCATCCGCCGCAACCATTGCGGATCATTGCCGGAATGGCGCGCTCGGCATCGCCGCCGACTTGCTGCACGACGGCGGCCTCATGCGAGCTGTTGCTGCGGATGGTCCCTGTCGTGCCGACTAGTACAACAGCGACACCTGCCGTTACCCACGCCGTCCACCAGAACGTTGACGAATGTGGCCGCCGATCAGCAGTGGTCGGCCGCGTCGCTGGTTTCCGCCTCTTCGCCATTGTTGTCGCCTTCATTCTGAGCACGTGCGATGCAATTTCGCCCAAGCCAGATGGCGCGTGCGCCAAACGGCTAAGCAAAACTGACACTCGGCAGCATTGTTCCGGAACGGTTCGACAACGGCAAAAAATAGGGTCGCCAGACCCAATTCAGCGCGTTGTGAAAGCACGCATTGTCAGCCTCATTTCCTTGATTGTTGGACCTTGCCCCGCGCTGGCTTGGTACGAAGCGCCGGTCGCGCCATTTGGAACAGCCGCTGTTGCCCCGCGTTGTTCCGGAGCTTATCGCCCAAACTGTCAGGAGCGCCTCGATGGGACTTTTCACGAAAGACATCAAGACGATGGACGATCTGTTTCTGCATGTGCTGCAGGACACCTACTATGCTGAGGAGCAGATCCTGAAAGCGCTGCCCAACATGGTCCAGAAAGCGACAAACCGCGACCTGACTGCAGCTTTCAAGAGCCACCTCGAAGAGACCGAGAGACACGTTCAACGTCTCGAACAAGCTTTCGAGTTGATCGGGGAATCGCCGAAGGGAACCGCTTGCCCAGCGATCGACGGCATCATCAAGCAGGCGAAGGAGATCGCGGGAGACGTTGCCGAGAAGAAGGTGCTCGATGCCGCGCTCATCATCGCAGCACAAGCCGTCGAGCACTATGAGATCAGCCGATATGGAACGCTCATCGCCTGGGCGGAACAAACCGGCAAAGATGCGGTCGCGAAGCTTTTGGCCACAACTCTGACCGAGGAAAAAGCGGCCGACAAGAAGCTCACCACGATCGCCCAGCGGAAAGTCAATCAGAAAGCTGCTCGCTGAGCATCGGGGGATCGAAAGTTAGAGCATGAACGCGCATGGCGAACAGACCCGGTCTCTCTGGATGAAGGTGGAGGTCGATCCCGCCGCTCCAAGTTTCTCAGGGACGCAGCGTTGCGACACGGTAATCATAGGATCCGGAATTGCAGGACTGTCCGTGGCCTACGAACTGAGCGCCCTGGGCGAGACTGTTGTCCTGATTGATCGCGGCCCCATTGCCGCCGGCATGACGTCGCGAACGACAGCGCATCTCGCGCCGATTTGCGACGACGGGCTGGGTGCACTGATCAATATTCGCGGTGAGGAGATGGCTCGACTGTTCCAGCAGAGCCAGGAAGCGGCGGTCGCCCGTCTTGAGGAGATCGCCGGCGAGCTGGGCATCGATTGTAACTTCCGCCGGCTGGATGCCTTCCTGTTTCCGGCGATGGGTATTCGGCCGAAAACCGCCCTCAATCAGCGCCAGGAGGAGTTCGATGCCGCGCGAAAGATAGGTGCAGCTGCTAAACTCGTGACCGGTGTGCCGCTCAAAGGCTTCGAAGAGGCGCCCGTTCTTCGTTATCCGAACCAGGCAACCTTCCACCCGCTGCGGTATCTTCGAGGACTTGCCGCGGCTATACGCGAGAGGGGCGGTCTTATCTTTGCCAACAGCACCGTGGTGGCGCTTGAGGAACTGGCGGAAGGCGGGGTGCGCGTCTCCACTGAGAACGGCGGATCGATCGCGGCATCACACGCCGTCGTTGCCACCAATTCGCCGATCAACAATCGTTTTCGCCTGCACACTAAGATGTCGCCATACCGAACGTATGCGATGGCCTTCACTCTGCCTCATGGCGATCTTCCAGATGCGCTCTTCTGGGACACTGGCGATCCCTATCACTACGTCCGGATAAACCCAGGCCCCGGCTCGGTGGACTATCTCATTGTAGGTGGCGCCGACCACAAATCGGGCGAAGCTGACGACGGCGACATCCGGTTCGAAGCGATCGAGGCATGGATACGCTCGCTGGTGCCAACTTTGGGCAAAGAGGTAACGCGATGGTCTGGACAAGTTCTCGACACGATCGATTATTGCGCCTTCATCGGTCTCAACCCCGGCAGCACATCGGTCTATGTCGTCACTGGCGACTCCGGACAAGGCATCACGCATGGCGCGCTTGCCGGACTTCTTTTGAAGGATCTGATCCTCGGCGAATCCAATCCCTGGAGCGAAGTTTACGAACCTTCACGCAAAACGCCTTCCGGCCTGGTCAATTATGTTCGAGAAAACGCCTCGGCGGTGACAAATCTCGCCGGGTACCTGCTGCCTGGCGAATTGAAGTCGCTCGATGAGCTCTCTCATGGTCAAGGTGGAATTTTGCGGGATGGAATGCGCAAGATCGCCGCTTGTCGCGACATGGCCGGTAACGTTCACCTACATGCCGCCGGGTGCACGCACGCGGGGTGCGAAGTCGCCTGGAACTCGACAGAGCAGTGCTGGGACTGCTCCTGCCATGGATCACATTTCGGCCGGGATGGGGCTGTTCTGAACGGCCCCGCTGTGCTTCCGCTGCAGCGGATCGACTCTCCGATGCGGGAGTAGTCTGGATTTCGATCTGTGACAGCGCGCTCTAATAGGCGGTTCGCCAACCCCGCGCCTGTCCTTCCTGACGAGGGAGACGCTGGCTGATCGAGGATACTAAATCGACAGCGGTTGAAGGCAGCTGAAAAATTTGGTTCCTGGAATATTTCCGACAAATAGATCTCGAGCTGGGCGGGGCCCGAAGGCTTGGTCGATCTCTCAATTAAATGCCCACCCCGGCGGGGTGACCGGGGCGGGCTGGACCGGGCTCACCCAATCCGCAGCGCGCCTTTCGCGGGGGGTGGAGAGACTGCGCGCCGTGCTTCAACAGGAACATCAGCAGCGTCTAAATGTTCCCTCGCTATGTCAGGAACTCCGGGCCGGTGCCGCCGTTAGTCCCTATGCAGTCAAAGGAGGTCCGTACCATGGATTGGAACCGCGTCGAAGGAAACTGGAAGCAGGTCAAGGGCAAGGTCAAGGAACAGTGGGGCAAGCTCACCGACGACGACCTCGACCGCATCGCCGGCAAGCGCGACCAGCTCGAAGGCAAGATTCAGGAACGCTACGGCATCGAGAAGGACCGCGTCCGCCGCGATATCGATGACTGGTACGCCCGCCAAGGTTGGTAGCGCTTCACGCACTATTCGCAGTCGTTCCGGGGTGATGCCGTTCTGCGGGCAAAGTAAGCCGCCTCGGAGGTCGCGTCGCAGGTAGGCCGCTTTTATGGCGGACAGGGCAAGAACATGCCTGCAGGGACCCTCGCCATGCATGGGAAATGCACCTCGCACGCGCTCAAATACCCATCGACGGCTATCGATCTCTGCCGCCAGGCGGGCGGCATACTGACCTGGCAAATCGGAACACGTCGGCTGCCGAGTGGTTTACTCTCATGCCGTCGACCCTGACACGCAAAATAGAGTACGATCCGGACAGTCGGATACTCTCGGTGTGGTTCGTGCCAGGGACTCTACGAGTTTGAGGACGTCCCGCCAGAGACCTTTGCCGCGTTGCGATCGGCCTTCGGCAAGGGCCGCTACTTCAACAGTCAGATCAGCAACCGTTCCGGTATCGCCGAAGCGATTCCTAATGATGGCGACCGTCTATTTCTAACCGATAGTGCACGGGCCTGTCGTGCCACATCACTTGGCTGAGATCCTGCATATCGACCGGCTGCCCACAGATCGGACTCAGGTAAAAATAATCGGCTTCGTTCTCAAGCGGGCCGCCATTGCGCCTGCCGGTGATCATTGGGCCTTGATCAGAAAGCTTTGTCACCGTGCGCCTAGCGCCTTGGCTTCCCGCTCCAGCACCTCCCGGTCATTGCCGTGCTCTTTGATGAGTTTCCGGACTTCAGGAATTGTGAGCCCGAACTTGCTGGCGAGATACCCCACCTCGTATTCCTCGTCACCTGCGACGCGGTCGCGGTCACGAAAATCTCGCTTGGTTTTGTCGTCGTCCGTCATGGTTGCTCCTCCTGGTTAGAAGGAACAGCGAACGAGACAGAACGTTCCGTTCGCTTTTTACGAATAGCTAATGGAACGCTTATGGATCTGCGATATTGAATCAAATTCGAGTTGCGTGGGGTTCCGATGTGTAAGCCTGCCGGCGGCGCCCGGCTGTCCTTCATTCGTCCGATGGAGCCCGAGCTGGTTGAACAGCCGCCCAGGGGCGACGAATGGAGCCACGAGGTTAAATTCGACGGCTATCGCACCCAAATGGTCAAGGATGCCAGCGGCATCCGGCTCTAAACCAAGACCGGCATAGACTGGACGTTGAAATATCGGCCGCTTGCTGAGGAGGCCAGTGCACTCGATGCGGAAAGCTTCATCATCGAGGGTGAAGTGATCGTCACCAATGAGGCCGGACTGTCCGCCTTCCACGCGCTGCGGTCGGCCATCACCAGACGACCGCAAGACCTCTATCTAGTCGCGTTCGATCTTCTCCACCTCAACGGCCACGATCTGCGCGATATGGCGCTGCAGGATCGGCGCGAAGTCCTCCAAGCCCTGATCCCTGCCGCCGGCCATGTTCAATTCAGCGAGGCCCTGCCGGGCGCCGGCGATGCCGTCTACCACCTGGCTTGCGAAGCGGGCCTGGAAGGCATCGTCTCGAAACGGCTGGACAGCGTCTACCGCAGCGGTTCGACGATGAACTGGCGCAAGATCAAGTGCTACGTCGAGAAGGAGATGGATATCATCGGCGTGAAGCGCGAGACGGGGAAGCCGGCGATGGTGCTTGTGGCCGACAACGGCCGCTATATGGGCGGCGCGTTCGTCACGTTCAAAGCGGACAAACGGCAGGCCCTATGGGACCGCGTGAAGGTCAAGACCGGCGCGCCGCCGCCGAAGGGCTTGACTAAGGAAAAGGCCGAATGGCTCAAGCCCGGCCTAGTCGGTCGGGTGAAGTTCTTGAAGGGCGAGGAGAAGCTTCGCCACGCCTCGCTCAAGGATTTCCGGGAGCAAACCTGATGGTCCCGGCACTCCGATTAGGCCCATGTCAATTGCACCTCGAATTGACTCGTAGCAGTCACATTTGAGTCGATGATACGCGGGTCGTCCGTACCGGGTAGAGGCACGCGGGCGCTTGGGAGCGGCTATCATGCTTTTGGGAAGACAAGCATGCCGGCATATTGTGTGGCGGACTCCGCCCAGCTCGCAATCCTTGCAAAAGCTGTCACCGACTACTGCGCGAAGCATAAGCTCGCGTGCATGGTTGACCGCGAACGAATAGCGGTGAAGGTAATGGACCTTTTCCAACAGGGCATAGTCGACCCAGATCAGCTTTCCCTAGAGCTTGAAAGGTAGGCTAGCAAACCTGGCCTCGCTGGGTAGCCCGGTCCTGCGAATCCTGTGTCATCCAAAGATAAGCAGGCCGGGCTATTCAGCCTACGCAACCGACGACGCCTTGTCCTGCCGACTCCACGCCTGCTGAAGGACTTTTGGAAGAAAACTCGACGGCTGGAACCACGCTCGGCGCCAGGTGTTCCTGTTGATCGGATGATCACGGGATTGGAACATGGCGGCCCCACGCGCGGTTTGGAAAGGTTTTCTGAAGGTCGGTTCGGTTTCTTGCGGCGTTAAGCTCGTAGGGGCGACCAGCGAGGCCGGAAAGGTCCATTTCAAGATCCTCAACCGGGAGGACGGTCTGCCGGTCAAGAGCGCCTACGTCGATGAAGAGACCGGCGATGTTGTCCCGTCGGAAGACCAGATCAAAGGCTACGAGGCCGAAAAGGGCGACTTCATCGAGATCGAGCCCGACGAGATCAAGAAGTTGAAGTTGACCTCGCAACACACGCTTGAGGTGAGCGAGTTCGTCGCCCTTGACGACATCGACACTCGCTATCTCGAAAAACCCTATTATGTCATTCCGGCCGACGGAGCTGCGGTCGAGGCCTTCACAGTGCTCCGTGAGGCAATGAAGAGGAAGCGCGTCGCGGCCCGGTCTTGCGTCGTCCTCTACCAACGCGGTCGAGAAGTGGTCATCCAGCCCTTCGGAAAGGGAATGCTTCTGACCGAGCTGCGTACCCCCAACGAGATGGTTTCCGAGAGCAGCGTTTTCGACGATCTGAAAAGCCCGAAATACGATGAGGATTTGCTCGAAATTGCCAGCCTTCTGATAGACAAGAAAGTGACCAAGTTCGATCCGTCGAAATTTGAGGACACCTATGAAGACGCGCTGATTGCCATGATCGATGCCAAGCGCAAGGGCAAGAAGGCGCCAAAACCCGTGCCACAGCCAAAAGAGAACGTCGTCGATCTCGCTTCAGTGCTTCGCCAGAGCCTGGAGAAAGAAGGCATCAAGCGACAGCACAAAGCAAAGGCCGGCCGCAAGTCGGCGTGACTGTCCTCCGGCGGCGGGGCTTTTTATTAGCTAAGCCTAACGTTGTTAATGCCGGGCGCTTCAAGGTAGCGCATAATATGCATCTGCCCCGGGTCCGAGACCGGGGTAAGGCCTGGCCTGTACGCCCAAGTCGCCCCTCGACTTCCCCGACAGGCCGGGTATCCGGTTCGCTTCCGATGCGTATGCAAGGCAACCTTGGCAAAGTGCCGAATTAGGAATATCATCCTTTTTGGTGCGGCGACCCATCTCACGAGGATCGCCCTAGACGATGAAATTCCCCTTCACAGAAGACACGCTCGGCAAGAAGCTCGAAGCCGGCACGGGCATGTCGGTCGACTGCCTCACTTGCCGGCGTCATGCGATCCTTGACGTTGCAGAATTGGTGCGCCGGCTCGGGCCGGACCAGTCGTGCATGCACTATGACCTGCTCAAGGTGCTCTATTGCCATGAATGCCGCGACGCCGGCCGCGATGACCGCAACCTGCATTTCACCAACCATGCGGTGACGCCGGGCAAGCGCAAAGGCTGGACGCTTTGTCCTTGAAGCGGGAGCGGCCCGGCAAGCCAGCTCAGGAAGACCCACCGGGCCGACCGGTGGCTGGAACTCAAAACAAACCGCACACCGGCTGGCCGGGTTATATCAGCTCTCGGGAGAGCATTCCGTCATGCGAACGAAGGGTCCTGACGTTACGGATTCAAGGCCAAGTGCTAGCGGTCCGGCAAGGCTGGTGGGCTAGGCCAGCACACGCCAGACCTGACTAGGTAGGGCTCGGGGGGCGAGACACGGCACAGACTAACGAAGCACCAACGACCTAATTCCCGCGCTGGGGCCTGGCTCTTGGTGGCAAGCTTTCACACGGATTTGCAGCCAATCGAGCGATTCGCCGATCTCTTAGCCACAGAGATTTCTTGCTTTCCAGTGTCTCATGGCGATCGTCATCAGCGGCCGATCGCCCTTGCATTGAGGCGACCGCATAGTCGGCTCTGTTCGTTCGATAGTCTTTTTCTTGGACAGACATCGTTTTCCTCCCGGTTCGCGGGCATCTCCCTCCTTTAGCCTGGACGGAGTCACTAGCTGCCGATGCATCGCCGGAGTCTACAAATTGCGGATTGCATTAAAGCACCCATCTCCCGATTCGGAGCGGCGCCTGCTTGAAGCAGAGCCTTAGCCAGCATCGCTGTTGGCGAGCCACCACGAAAAAGCGCTGATTTCGACATGGCTTGCAGGATCGCTTGGCCGGGCAAGGCAGTGCGCTCAAGCGCTCCGACGGGCCACCTGAGCGCCCCGCTGGGACTTCGGTCTATTCCGACTGGGACCGTGTGCCCAGACGCGGAACGTAAGGGAATCGCCGCCGTTGGTCGAAAGTGACGCCGGCAAACAAAACGGCGTTCCATCAACCAGGCAACTCATAAGGAAATCTACGATGATCCGGAAAATATTGGTGACCGGAGCGACCGCTGCGCTGCTGTCGACTGCGCTCTGCACCGCCCAAGCTTACGCAGAGGACAAGACCAAGCCCACTTCCCAAGCCGCGGTCGTCGCGCCCGTGACCGATGGAAGCCTCGTGTCCAAGATTATGGGCGCAGCTGTCTATGACAGCACGGCCGATGACGCGACGAAGATCGGGGACGTCAACGACATTGTCCTCGACAAGGACGGCAAAGCCAAATTGATCGTCATCGGGGTCGGGGGATTCCTCGGTGTCGGCGAGAAAAATGTCGCCTATGATTTCAGCAAGATCGAATGGGTCAACAAGAAAGGCGAGCGCTGGCTCGTCGCCAAAACCACGAAGGAAGAGCTTCAGGCTCAGCCTAACTTCGACACCAAGGCCTATGATACCGCCAACACCCAACCCGCCACCAATACAGCCAATCAAACGGCTCCTGCCAAGACCGACCAGACCGCGACGGCCTCTATCGACAAATCGACGCTAACCACGATGCCGTCCGACAAGATCAGCGCGGCAAATCTGATCGGCACCAATGTCTATGGCGCGGACGATGCGAAAGTCGGCGAAATCGGCGACGTCATCCTGACCGGCGACAAGAAGGTCGATGCCATCATCGTGGACGTCGGCGGCTTTCTCGGCATTGGCGAAAAGAAGGTCGCCGTCGGCATGGAGAACCTCAAGTTCATGAACGACAAAAACGGCAACCGCTATCTCTACACGAATTTCACCAAGGACCAGTTGGAGGCACAAACGGCCTACGACAAGGGCACCTACGCTCAGAACCGCGACAAGCAGCGCATCATTGTCAAGCAGTGAGGTCGAAATGCGCCCGCGCCGGTGCGACGCGGGCGTTGCTCAACATAGGGAGAGCGACCATGAACAATCTTATCTGGCTCGTAGGAGCAATAGTCATCATAATAGCCATACTGAGCTTCCTCGGCCTCCGGTGACCTCTCTGGAAGCCCGAAACAGGTGCGAGGTCCTTGGATTGACCGATGGCCGGTCGGGTCCGCGGCTCGCCAGCAGTGTGCGGCCGATCTCGCGCGGTGGATTGACCTTGCCGGCCCTGTGGTTTCACGCCGACGGCAGCAACTTTACCGGCGCGTTGGTGAGGTCACGCGTGCCTTAGCACGGAAGCCTTCTTGAAGTCTGCTGGCTCCGCCATCCCGCTGTCCCTAATTCTAAGTTTCTGATCGCTGCCTGGTACTGAGCTGAGACTGGAACTGCGAACGTGTCCAAACTAGATCAGTTCGCCGATGGGGCATAAGCTAAAGCACAGGCTAGTGCCAGAGAACGGCACCGAACCGCCGCGTCGTTCAAAGCCGTTTTTTCCTCGGCGTGAGACCTGGCAACTCGTCATCAACACCGGCACCACGATCATCACCGTCGTGATGGTGTTCCTGTTCCAGAACACGCAGAACCGCGATGCGCCGCCGTCCAGGCCAAGCTCGACGAGCTGATCCGTTCGGGCCATGCCAAGAACGCCTTCAACGGTATCGAGCATCTCACAGGGGCGGTTCGGTTTTTCAATCAAACCAAACCGCTCAGGGGCGGTAAGATTACGAGTGAGGCTGTCAGCTCAGCCGCGAACGAACAGTGCCTCGTCTTCATCACGTTGCTTGCCACCAAGCGCTGCCGCGACACTAGCGATGAAAGCGCCCACGATCATCGACAGAGCGCCGACCAGCGCGAAAGTGGCACTTGCCTTCCTGGCCGTATCCGCGGCCGCCTTCGCCTTGTTCTTGGCATCGTCGACGGCCGCGAGCACGGTATCTACGCGCTTGGCGGCGTCGGCCTCCGAAAGTCCGGTGCGGGATGCGACCAGTTTCGCAAGATAGGCCTTATCGTCGGTCGAGACTTCGCCTCTGGCGGCGCTCGCCACTAGGATGCGCGATGCCTGGGCGGTGGCGACGGCGTCGTTCTGCCCGGCCGTCGCCGTGGCGCCGGCATCAGGCGGACGGAACAGCGTATCGACGAAATAACCCACGCTGTTGTTGTCGGTCGGACCCGTCGCGGCACTCGCGGCCGCGGACGTAGCACCCGCCGCCGCACCCGACGCAACGTTGGACGCGGCCTGCACACCGGCGCCGATCGTCGCCGACAAAGCAGAGCCAAAAACACCGGCGACAAGCAACGTTGCCAGCGCCCAGGCAAGGAACCCGTGCGCGGTGTCGCGGAAGGTGACTTCATCGTCGTGAATGCCGACCCATTTTGCCCGGAGGCGGCCGGTGAGATAGCCGCCCAATCCGGCCGACAGCCACTGCACGACGACCAGCCAAACCGCGGCCGAAACCGCGAAAGTAACCGCCGATGCGCTTGCGCCGGTCCAGGGTGAAACCATGGTCAGCCCAAGTCCGGAGCCGACTAACATCAGGACCACTGTCAGGGTCGATGCCGCGAAAGCACCCGCGATGATCGGGCCCCAGCTCACGGCGGATGACGAAGATTCCTTTTTGCCGGAAACTTCCACCTCGGTAACTGCGGAGTTCATGTGAAGCTCCTACCGTGCGAACAACAAGAGCAGGATGATGATCGGAATCGGAACTCCGAGCAGCCAAAGCAATATACCGCGTCCCATAGCAACCTCCTATATTTCTGAGACGAAATACCAATTCCCGGAACTGGCTTTCGTTCCAGAGGTTTATTGATTGAAATTCAGAATGAGGTGGACCGATTTATTTGTCTATAGAGATGGCTTCGCCTTCGCGCCTGCCTGGCAGGAGCGCGGGCTGATCGAATATCGCCGGCCTCGGCTTCTAAAGTCGGTGCCGCTGGAAGGCCAAACTTCAAAGTGGTGTATTAGTTCCACCTTAAGGACCGATGACCTCAAGTTAAGCGGCTGGGACGGGTTGCTCAGCGCCTCCGCTGCCAGAATTCCAAGACAAGCACGATGATCAGACTGCTGACGACGATCCAAATGGCGACCTCGCCATCCGACACGCCTGGCTTGGATGAACCGGCTGATCTCTCCGTATTACTGGCGGCCGCCGCTACCACGGGCGCAAGGTCCGGCCGGCTGCCGCTCCGCACCGAATAGGCGCGGGTGATCTCGGCGCCGAAGAGGAATATCTGGGCCGAATAGTAGACCCACAGCAGCACGACCATCAGCGCGCCGGCGGCACCGTAGGACGTCGCGATGGCGCTGGTGCCGATATACCAGCCGATCAGCGATTTGCCGATGGTGAAGAGCAGCGCGGTGACGACTGAGCCAACCGCGACGTCGCGCCATTTCAGCGTGCGGTCCGGCAGGACCTTGTAGATCGCTGCGAAGAGCAGCGCGATCAGCACGAAAGACACGACGGTGTTGATGGCGCTGACGATCAGCTCGCCGAATGGCAGGCGCTCGTTGATATACTCGCTCAGCGCCGAGATCGCCGTACTCGCGGCGAGCGACACCAGAAGCATGAAACCAAGGGCTGCCACCAAGCCGAGGCTCGCCGCCCTCGCCCGTACCAGGCGTGACAGCGACATGTCGCTCGGCTCGACCTTCCAGATCTCGTTCAGCGACTGCTGCATCTCGCCGAAGACGCCCGACGCGGTGACAAGGAGCGCCATTAGCCCGATGAAGGTGGCCAGCGTGCTGGACTCGCGATGCGCGGCGGTCTCGATCGTCGCCTTGAGCAGATCGGCGCTCTGCGGTCCCATCACGCCCGCGAACTCGGCCGAGAGCGCGAGCTGGGCGGCTTCGTTGCCGACGACGATGCCGGCGATCGCCACGACGATCAGCAGGATCGGCGCCAGCGACGTCGTGGCGTAGAACGCCATCGCCGCGCCATGGCTCAGCACATTGTCGTTGAGGTAGCCGGCGACGCTCTCTTTCAGCAGAACCCAGGCTTCTTCGAACCAGCGCTGCATATCTCTCACCGTCGGCCTATTCTCCCGCTGGCTATTTCGGGCGCGGATCCTCAAGCCCGGTTGCGGTGGTCTGGAATGATCCGGCCCGGCGTTTTTCGACGGCCTCGGCAAGCGCCAGCGCGGCGTTGCAAACCTCCGTCTGCACAGCGTGGTCGGCGTCGAGCTCGTCGTGGCTCGTCGCATAGGGCTTCCAGTAGCCAATGTAACGGTCAAGCTCCGCCGCCTCGCCAACCGGATCGAGCTTCATCGAGCGCAGCCAGTCAGCAAGGCTGTGACGCACGCTCCCGGCGCCTTCGGTGTCGCCATGCACGATGACGGAGAACAGGCGGCCGGCGAGATGGCGCGGATAGTCCCAACCGGCAAGCTCGGCCTTCTTGGCGAGCGCGGCGTCCTTGCCCTGGGTCAGCGAAGGATCGGGATTGCCGCCATCAGCGCAGACCAGGCGGTCCATCATCAGCTTCACCGGCGAGGAGGTATGGTACCAGTTAACCGGCGTGACGATCATGACGCCATGCGCCTCGACCCATAGCGGATAGATCTCGTTCATCCAGTCATTGACCTGGCCGAGTGAATGATTGGGGTAGCAGGAACACGGCCAGTGGCAGAGCGCGGCCGCCGTCGAGAAGCAGGCCTTGCAGGGATAAATCCTGCGGCCGTATTCGGAGGCGAGCCGCGCGAGGTCGAGAACCTCGGTCGAGAAGCCCGGCCTGGCCGCGATAGCGCTACGCGCCAGCTCCACAAGACGGAAGCTTTTCGACATTTCGCCAGGACAGGTGTGTTCGCTGCGCGACGAGCCGTTGATAAGCAGGATGCGGGATGGAGCGGACCTGTCCTCGTAACGGCGCTGCGCCGCTCCGACCGCCTCATGCGCGGCGATCCATTCGACTGAAAGATCGTAGTCGGGATCGCGAAAACCCTCCCCCGCCTTTCTGGTGATCGGAGACTTGCGCCCTTCGCTGTAGGCCTGCCAGGCGATCTCGGCCAGCCTGTCGATGGCATCCGCCTCCGGCCGGAAGGTCGGATCGTAGAACTGTTTCAAGTAGCGTCCCTTGAATTCGCTTTCGCCGAGCCGCGGGCTCGGCATGCCTTTGCGCGGCTCGGGGCCGGCCTTGCTGAAATCTGCGTTCTTTGCCATGCGTTGCCTACGCCGAATTGCAGCGGGCCAGGACAAGAAGCCGGCTGCCGTTAATCGACCAGTTCCTTGGTGCCCTCGAGTGCGGCTTTGGAAAGGGCGGCACCGGATATTGCCTGGCGCCCGCCTGCATCGGGGCTTGCGGTTTGGGTTTGCGGTTTGGCCTTGCGCGGTCGGTGGCATCGACCTTGCGCTGCACGCTGCGCTGCCGGCTCGCCGCATACTCGGTGTCGGATTTCGACGGCGTGGCGCGTTTTGTCGGCATCGTTTGCTCCTTCGGTCACGAAGAACAACGCACTCCGGAGGAAAAGGTTTGGCTTTCTTGAAACCAGCCGCTCAGCGCCGGATCGATCCAATCCAGGCGGCTGACGACGATGCCCCACCTACATCAAAGTTAAATGCGGTCGGCCGGTCCGCAGTGTTATTCATACTAGGTTGGGGGACTCTTCAGGAGGAGTCCCATGGATGTTCGAAATCTGATTGCTATGCTGTCGGCCGCATTGCTATGCCGACGTGCTAACGTTTTAACCTCGCCCTCCGAGGCAGAGCCGCGCGTTGCTGGCCGATGTGCCTCCGAGGCCGCGACCGCCATATCATCCGGCACAGTCCGCCGAGCCAGCGATCAACATGTGGCTCTCCGTCAACCGATCGGATGCAACCGGCCGGTGCCATCTTCGTTTTATGGCGATCCAAATCTTTATGGTGGTAAAATGAAATCCCTTCGGATGAACAATCCCCTTATCGTTCTGTCAGCGGTGGTTCTTATCTCGGCGCCCTTCATCGGCCTCGCCTGGCGCACGCACGAATGGCTCGGGTGGTGAAGACGCATGAGCAGGTTTTTGCCTCTGACCATCCGATTCGTGAACGGCGGCACGATGGTGGTCGCATCGATCGCCGACGTGAAAAAGGCGCTTGGCGGGACATGGAAAAACAAGGACGCGCCGGCCTATCTCAAGGCGGTGCAGCTCGTGAACGACGCGGCCAACGGCATCTGCCGCCCGGCAATCGCTTTCGCCGCGTTCAAGAAGGCGGCCGCGGAACAAGGCATGCTGAAACCCGCCGATCCGAGTGCGGCGCTTACCATGCTCGACGAGCTATGGTCGAACAACAAAACTCATCCCAGATGAGTGCCGTCAGCTGGCTCATCTGGGCTCGCGGTTCATGCTGAGATAGGTCGGGTCGAACTCCGCGATCTCTACAAGCCTCGCCCAATCCAGGATCGTGATGAGATGGCTTGTCCAATTGATCACGTTCATGCGCCGCAGCGTGCCGATGACCCTGTTCATGTGGACGACTGAAAGGCCGAGTACATCGGCGAGCTCGGCCTGCGACAGCGGCAGATGGAAGCTCATGTCGCGCGTCTTCTTCACGACTTGAAGCCTTACGAACAGCTCGCAGATGAGATGCGCCAGATGCGACGTCTTGGAGCGGCGCCCCATGGCCACGATCCATTCGCGGTGGATGGCGCCGTCGACAAGCGTGTTCAGCCACAAGAGCCTGGTGAGATGCGGCGCCTGCTCGGTTATCGCGCGCAGCTTGTTGTGCTCAATCGCGACGACGTGGCAGGGCGAGAGCGCGACGATGCCATGGTCCATCGTCTTTAGGAGAAAGGCATGCAGATCGACGAAATCGCCGGCCACATGCAAAGCGGTGAACTGACGCCCGCCATTTTCCAGCACCTTATAGCGCGCAGCGAAGCCGTCGACGATCAACGTGCTGAAAATCGGTCTCGAACCGATCGGTACAATGTCCTCACCCGTGACGAAGTATTTCTCGGTCGACATCGCGCTGGCCAACCGCGTCTTCTCGGCGTCGGAGAGCAGGTCGTGCTGACCAAGGTTCAGGTACAGTGCCTCGAGCATCCGTAGCTTCCCATCCGCCGAATTAAACTGCATCTCCAACTTTCGGGATCATTCGCGGCTACCTTTATGGTGACGCCGCTTCAGCCGAACCTCCTTGACATTAGCCGCATGGAACCATGGCGGCGGACAGGAATTGAAAGTCGAGGCGCCGGGGGTGCTTGCCGATGGAATGTGACCTGCACAATACCGATCATACTCAGTTGGACCGCGAGGGACAGCTCTTTTCGTCCCGCGAACGCGCAGGCGGGGAAGCACTGCGGATATTGCACGATGTGGCCGGCGACGAGATGACGGTTGGCAATCAACTGAAGATCACCGTCAGGATCTGGAATGAGAAAAGCGAGCAGACCTTCGAGGCGTCCCTCACCCTCGACCCTGCATGGACATGACCAACGCCATGGCAGCCGGGCGAACGATCCTCGCGGCTGGGAAGGCTAGCTGATACGCCGATAGCTCCTGAGCCTCCTATCGGCTACCGAGCTTCTGGATACCTCCCTTGTCCAGACGAAACACTCCATCGGCCCCGCCCTTGGCTTTCGAAGTCAGTCTGAAGCTCATCCCATGTGCCAAGATATTTGCCGCATTAGGTGCAGCTGATGGGAGTTGCAGGCTGCGCATCGGCCGGAATCTGCAGGCAGATGATGCCACAAAAGGCACTCCAATTTGTGGTCCAGAAACTGGCGGTCATGATGCACACCATCACGCAATCGGCACGCATGCGCAAGCGCAGTTCCAGGGCATCGCTACGGGACAATCGCCTCGACCAGCCGGCGGGGAACCTAGCCCTTCGAACGCGGTTTTCATCCGGAGAAGCACGGGGAAACATCATGGCACGAGGAAAAACCGAATACGAAACTGGCGCGCGGAAATATCCGGCAAGAACAGGTCCCGATCCGACCGACGATTTCTCGCAGGATGCGGCCGCCAATGAACGCCCGGCGGGCGGTTTGACGCGGGCTACCGGCGAAACAGAGGACAAGACACGTCAAACCGAAGGACAGAACCCGCCCGGCCGGACGGCGCCCAGACCCGCCATCGAGAAAACGTCCGGGGCCGGTCCGGCGATCTCCGAAAGCTCGAAGGACGCTAAAGGGCCAAAATCGGGTCGCCAGTCTGATGCCGATGTCAAGGACTAGGGCACCTGGATACCAGTCCTGGCGGTTGGATGCGCGGCACTGAGTTCACGAATTATTTCGCCAGGAACATCAGTTGCGCGCGGTGATTATTATTACTCGAGGAGGCCGAATTCCAAGGACCCGATCCCGCGAGCCGAACCTCCTTATGTCCACCCTTAGGACCAATTCACAAACTGAAGGTGGAGCAATGGTATGCCCAGACAAGGCGGAAGCCACGGACAGCACGTCAAGGCCGGCCAATAGAGCCACAAAAACCGCGAGCCGGATCAGCGTCGCGGCTGCGGGCAGCAACAAGCCGAGGACCGCAACATGGGCTGGCACAGAGGTGACCGCGGCAACTTCGCCGAAGACCGCGAGCGTGCCTCGGAAGCCGGCCGCGAAAGCGGCCAGTCTTAAACCTTCGAAGCGGCGTCTACGATTGCAGGCGCCGTTTTTCTTGCCTCAAGGACCACCCAATTTGGAAATCAAACCGAGCAACGGAGAAAAGCGATGCCAAGGACAAAGTCGACCGGCGCGGCAAACGGCCTCGAAAGCCTTTTCGTCGACGGCCTGAAGGACATTTACTACGCAGAGAAAAAGATACTGAAGACATTGCCGAAACTGGCTAAGGCGGCGCAATCCGAAGAAGTGAGCGCTGCTTTCGAGAAGCATCGTATGGAAACCGAGGGCCAGGTCGATCGACTCGAACAGGTATTCGAGTTGCTCGGCAAGGCCGCCAGGGGTAAGACTTGTCCGGCGATCGACGGCATTCTCGAAGAGGGTTCGGAGATCCTCGAGGAATATGAAGACCAGCCGGCACTCGATGCGGGCCTTGTGGCGGCCGCCCAGTCGGTCGAGCATTATGAGATCGCGCGCTATGGAACGCTGATCGCCTGGGCGGAGCAGTTGGGCCTGAAGGATGCCCTGCCGCTGCTGCGCGAGACCCTCGAGGAAGAGTCCGCTACCGACGAGGCGCTTACCAAGCTCGGCGAAAGTGGTGCGAACGAGCGCGCCTTGCAGGCAGCCGCATAAGGCGTCTGCACAGGCTCGCTTCGCACTCCAAAGGCATGCCTGCTATGCGGCGGCCTCGGTTCGTTTCAGCCGGGGCCGCGACTCTCATCGACCTCGCGCGAAAAGCGCTTAGCGGCTATTCCGCCAGTCCAGGGGACGCAAAGTCCTTCGCCAAGAGTGAGAAAGCCCGGCTCGGGGTTGAAGCATCTCTTAGAGGCTAAGCGCCGTAACCTGTGCAGTCGGGCCCAAAAAGCAAATTTGGTTCCAATGTCAGCTCGGCATTTTCATACCGGATGCTCACACAAAAACTCGCGGAATATCGACAGTGTCGCTCGTCCGACCCGGCCCTGTTCTTTGGTGGATGCCCGTCACATCGCAGGATATGGCGGGCATCACTCAACCGACGATGAAGGGACTCATTGCTCGCCGGTCCCGCATCCAATGCGATAGCCTGTTATATGTTTCGTCCGCGAGACCTAGGAGTTTGGCACCTCGACAATAGTCTCACATTGCATGGGACTGGCGTGCGAGGGCGGGAACAGATGCCCGTGCTACGCACTTACATCTGTGCCTGCTTGTGCACGTTGTCCTCCGGCGAGCGCAACCCAGGTACCTTCAGCTTTATCACTCGCCCGTCGGCAGCTGCCGGCGGGTTTTTTTCAACCGCTTTGTCGTCATAAAGTCCCTTTTGTGAACTGCGCAGGCTTCCCCCCAGCCGAGTGCATTGAGACTCCCGTTCTACAGAGAAACACTGTCGTCCAGGATCTGCAAGTCTTCGTTGCCGACTAGCAATGACGATAGCCTGCCTGCCAACCCTAAACCCTGTCGAAACCGTCAAATCCTCTATGCAGAGGACTAGCTCTGCTTGCTCGCCAGAAGGCGCGCCTCGCGAAGGAGCGAGTTCGCATCAATGCCAATCATCTCAACAAGGTCGCGCGCTTGCGCCTCAGTGATGCCAGTTTCGCGCACCAGGAACCGCACACGAAATTGCTTCTCAGCCTGTACGCGTTCGCCGCGCTCTTGCTTGCTCTCTGCCATAGGATTTTCCCCAATGGTCGAGAACTTCGGTCGAGCGAATTGGTTCCGCACATCGAGGAAAGCGATTTACGATGTGGGTTCCCTTGATCAACGCCTTCTTGATTTCCTCGATTGTGCCAGTACCTTTCGCGAAGACGGTGATGATCTCAGCGGCCAAACTATCCCATTCCGGACTGCGGGGCGGCGCCTAGCTCATCGAGCGCCTTGCCTACATAGAGTCCTGCAACCAGGAGACGGAACCGAGCGCCGCGCTCGAGCTGATCTACTTCACAGGATGCGAAGCCTGGGTCCGCACGACGGATCCCGGATTCCCGTACGACATGCTTCGCCGTTCGGCGTGGATTCCCAGCCAATGGCTAGAACGACGCAATCCTTTGCCTTCTTCGCTCCAAGCTTCTCGCCGTTCGGCGTGCGATCCTGAGTTCGTCAAGCGTCGGCTGCCACCACCCTCTCGATCGTTCGGTCGATCCGGCAGGGCGCCGGGCTGGCCATGTCTTGATCAGTTCAGTCAAGGTCGGTGGTCGCCATCTAGCCCATACATGGTCGACGGCCGCGTCCGTCATTTGGGGGTAGAACGCTGACAATTCCGGGGCGTCCGCGAGCTTACCTGAAATCCCGGTGAAGACGACGATGCCGTATTGCTGCGTCGCCACGGCACGGCCGAACGGAGGCAGGTCTTCGGCTGGAAGCGGAAAGCGACGGCGCCTGCGCTCGGCATGACGCAGTTTAGCGGCCTTGTATTCACCCGAATGTTTGTTAGCTTCCCATCGCCGTTTCCTCTCCTCAGGCTCGGCATGTTGGGCGGCTCTTTCGATGCTTGGCCAACGGCGCTGCAGTTCCTCATAGGAGCGGAAAGGCACCCTCCAGGCTCGCAGTTCGTCGTCCCAACTCGCCCATGGAACAGCTCGTAGCTCCTCGAGAACGGTCCTGGAATAAGGTGTGCGGATGAGCAAGTCGTCCGCGACTTGCAGATACCGGCTCGACAGTGGATCGAAGGCGAAGGCATCTCTTCCCTTGCTGTCGTCATGGGCCGCGCGCGAAGCCGCCTCATGCGCCAGCCAGCGCTCGACCCGCCGCGCTGCCGTCTTTCCCGGGACGAACCAACCCCCGCGCTCGTCGCTCCACCTGGCGCGCGGGAATGCTCGCCGAAACCGCTCAACCGTTGTTCGATCATACGGGAAGCGCGCTTCGGCACCATCGGCTGTCTGCGGTGCGGCAAGGGCGTCGGATTTTTCCATGGGTTTGCTATTGGCAGCACTGCTAACAAAGAACGCTGTGCAAGCCGTTTGGGTTCAAACCACACAGCGGCAAGGAATACAGACAGACGAAACCACGCAACGAGCGAAGCATGGGGAAACTTTCCATGCGCTCGACGGTTAATCCGGATCCAGAGAGGATCGATTCATGCCCAGACGAGCCGCGAAGGAACCGGGGACAGGCCGGCCCAAGAAGCCTCGTTCGCGTCCGCTGAAGGGCGAGGAGGCGGAAGTGAACCATATCGTGGAAACGCAAAACATATCGCCGGCGCAGGCGCGGGAGCTTGTGCGGCGCTACGGAACCGATTGGCGCAAGATTGAGGAGGCCGCCAAAACGTACAAGGAGAACAGCTAGGCAGCAAAGCCAAGTATCCCCAGGGACAGCTCGGAAAAATCATCGACTAAGATGATGTGACCGCATGACCACAATCGCGACCTTCAACGTAAACGGCGTCAACGGACGATTGCCGGTTCTCCTCAGATGGCTCGGCGAAACCCGGTACGACATTGTCTGCCTTCAGGAGCTCAAGACATCCGATGACAAATTTCCGGCCGATGCGATCAAGGAGGCGGGTTACGGCGCCATCTGGCACGGCCAGAAGTCTTACAACGGGGTAGCAATTCTAGCGCGAGGGAAAAAGCCGCTGGAGCGCAGGCGCGGTCTGCCCGGCGACCCAGACGATACGCACAGTCGCTACATCGAGGCCGAGGTCCACGGACTGGTGATCGGCTGCGTCTACCTGCCCAACGGCAATCCGGCGCCCGGCCCGAGATTCGACTACAAGCTCAGCTGGTTTCAGCGATTGATCAGCTATGCCCAGATACTGCTCAAGGAAGAGACGGTCCTCTGCGGCGACTACAACGTGGTGCCAACGCCAATCGATGCTGCGGTGCCGGCACGCTGGCTGGGCGATGCGGTATATTTCCCGCAGAGCCGTCAGGCCTACGCCGACATTCTGGAGATGGGGTGGACGGATGCGGTTCGGCACATCCACCCCGAGAAGGGCGTCTACACCTACTGGAACTTTTCCTACCGGGGCGGTTACGACCGGAGCTCCGGTCTGCGGATGGATCATCTTCTAGTCAGTCCCGCCCTTTCAAACAGGCTGCGCGGCGCCGGCGTCGATGTTGCGGTACGCGGTTGGGAAAAGCCAAGCGATCACGCGCCGGCATGGATCGAATTGATTTGGCCCGGGAAGAGCGAATAGAGCTCTTGGTCGAAAGCCGCAGGCTGCCGTGATCCGCCGCTGCAAAGGCGTAGGCACCGCCTCTCATCCAACGACACACGCCGGTCCACAAGAGAATTCGATCGGCCGGTCCCTAGAGCGGCGATTTATGACCGAGCAATAGACGATGTCGCCCTGCTCGATCCGCACTGACGTCGGAGCAACCTTTTGATCACAAATCGGTTATAAAAAACGCGATGGGCAAAAAGAAGAAGAATGCGATCGAAAAGGCCGAAGGGGACGAACTTACGGCCGAAGCATACTACTATGCGCGTAAATGTGGCCTCACGCCGGATGAGGCCATGGAGATCATAAGAGGCTCCGACACACAGGGCCAAAAGCGCTCTCACAAGCAGTTGCGACCGGCTGTCCTCCACAAACATCAGCAACAGCCCTCGGTGCCCGGCCTGTCGGGTTAGTCGGAGGACTAGAGCATAACAGGCCGGGCCTTACCCCGGTGGCGGGGCAGAAATCTATCATGCGCTGTCTTCAGCGACTGGCACTAATAGTTTTAAGTTCTGCGATTGAAAGCCCGTCGTCCACCTCCACTTAGCCGGCCGCATGTCAGCCCTTTTTTGCATAGCCGGCGGTAACCTCGCCCTTGTGTGCGGCGAAGGCTGCCAGCACTTCCGCCTTCTCAGGCTTCGGAACCTTCGAGTGGTCCAGGGTCCGCCCGAGCGTTTCGATTTCGCTAGGGACGATCTGTCCGGCGAAGAGCAGGCGAAATTCCTGTCGCAAGCCATCGGCCGCCCGGTCACCTATCAAGAAATCCCGATAGAAGGGGCACGCCAGCAAACCGAGGATACGGCGCTCATGTTCGAATGGTTTGGCAAGACCGGCTGTCGATATCGCCGTATTGCACAGGAATTTTCCGGAGGTCCGCTGGGCGCGTGCTGACTGGAGCGTGCTCGAACGGACGTCTTCTGCCGCTTGAGGCCACGACGCGCATCTGCGAGGCTCGCGTGCCTCGGCCGCTCTTCATCAGCGCGGATGCGAGGAAGCGTTTTGTCCTGCAACGTCGCGGTCGAGCGGCCGGCCTCTTGCGCCGAGTGGCAGCTTCTCGCGGCTTTCAGTCGGCAGTAAGCACGACCTTGACGCTCCGGCTTCGATCGAGAGCAAGCCGGAAGGCTTCAGGCGCCGCCGCGAGCGGCCGCCTGGCGGTGATGAGACGCTCGACGTCGGCCTTGCCGGCGACGATGAGATCGACGGCCGTGCGGAATTCCTCGCCGAACCGGAACGTGCCCCTCAGATCGAGCTCCTTCGCCATGAC